>NZ_JAUHUK010000008.1:0-246592 GCF_030417915.1 Pseudomonas sp. C32
AGTGCTTAGCCGTTGGACCACTATCCTTTTGCGGCTTTCAGGCACTTCAAATCACTGAAATCCTTCCTCACGCCCTCAATCTTCGTCAGTAACCGCTGCCGTTGCGTCGGCGTGCTCTCAGCCATCAAATCGACGAACAGCGCTCTTGCCTGGGCTTCGGTGGTGGCAAAAGCCTCGCGGTAGGCCGGTGTCCACAAACGCTCGCGATCGACCAGAAGCGTCTCGATTCGTTGTGGGAATTCCGGACTTTGACGCTGCGCCACGGCGGCACTGAACTGTTTCTGCCAGTGGGCGCGGTTGGCGAGCCACTGAGTGTTCTGTTCGCCCAAGGCTTTAGACCATGCCGAGACACGCTGTTTCTGGCTTGGGGTGAGTGGTCCGAGCCAGTCGTTGAGGCGCTTTTCCATGCGCTCGGCACGGTCCTTGATTTGCTGGTCGAGGGGTGGTTTGAGGTACTGCTCCTGGCGTTTGCGCTGATCTTTGGCGAAGGCGTCGTTCATCTCCGCGACTTGCTTGTCATCCAGCCCTTGCAGCAGTTCGATGGCCGAAGGGGTGATTTGCCGGGCGCTCTCGGCGATCGCTTGCCGAGCTTCAACGGCTCGGGCTTGCAGTCCGGCATCGGTAACCTGGTTGGTCGCGATCATGGCTTGCAAACGGTCCAGCCAGTCCAGGTAGCCCGGCAGTTGAGTGGTGCAGTGCCAGCTCAAGTGCTCCTTCAACCGTTCGTCCAGCCAGCCTTTTTGCTCGCCGTTCATGTCCAGGTAATCGCTGAGCGTCCAGGGGATGATCACGTCGAGGTTGCGGTAAGCCAGGCCCATGCGACTGCAAGCGCCGAGCGAGAGAGCGACGGTGAGCGCAATCGCTATATGTGTGAGCCAGCGAGACATGGGCGAGTCCTTGCGAAAGCCTGCCTTCGGGGTCTGATTCTCATGTGAACGCAGCATGAGCCAGGCAGTTCAGCCGATCAATAGAACGTGTGCACGGCCTTGAGGGTGACCAGCCCGTCGCATTGACTGTTGTGACCGGAATAGGCCGAGCAATCGTTGCCCCGCAGGCTTGAGTCACTGTAGATCAGGTCCAGGTCGATGCCCATGAACGGACGGGACAATTTCAACGACCAATCGGTAAAACTGCCTACATAACCGCCGTCCACTGCGATCGGTGCGTTGAGCTGGTGGGTGGTGTATTTCATGCTCACGCCGATGCCGAAGGGTTGATTGCCGCTCAAGTCCGCGAAAAGGGTGTTGTTCTGTTTGTCCGGGTCATTGCTGAAAGCGACGCCGAAACGGCTGCCCAGCAAGGTCAGGCCTCCGAAAAACTCTTGGCTGTTCAGGGTTTCCACTTCGGGGTAGCTGTAGCGGATCATGCCGACTTCGTAACCCAGGGTTTGGTCGAAGGGCTGTTTAAAGCCTGCGTAGGAATCGATTTCGAGGTTATTGCCTGGGCTGATGCCCATGCTCGGCGACCATTGGCCCACGTAGAAGCCGCTGTCGTGGCTCAGGTCCAGGCCGCCATGGAACGAGCCGGCCGCGTTGGGTTTGACCAGTCCCTGGGCCATGCTGCGGGTGGGGCTGGTGCCAAGCTTGAGGTCGAAATTACCCAGTTCGCGCTGCAAGATTTGGCCGTGCGCCAGTGGGCATGCCAGCAGGCTGACGAACAATAGCGATAAACAGGATGATTTGAGCATGCGTCACTCCTTGAGCAGCGAGCGCCGACAATGAATCGGCTGAAACGCTTGATCCAGACGTGTGCAAGGATACCGGCGAATGATCGGCATCGAGGGCCGTTCGTCGATTTTTAAACGATTGATTGTAGGAAGGGACGATATTCGAGGGGTTCCAGTCCAAGCGCTTCGAGCTTCAAAGCGCTTGAGGACCAGGTGACGCGGGGGGTATTACTTTTTGCCCAAGGTGATCTGCTTGGACGGGCCGAATGTCTGGCCGCTGACGCCTTTGGCAATTTGCTGGATTTCACCGCCGGACTTGAGGAACGCAGCAATCTGGCTGTTGATCGATTCGCTGGTTTCGACGGCTGGAGCTGGCTTTGCTTTGCTGGTGGATGCTTTTACGCGCATGGCGGCCATTAACCTGTAGAAAATTAACTTGGCCATGCATCGTACAGGAAACAGCGGATAATTGCTTGGCGAATATCCCCTCGGAATACTCAGGGTGTGAGTGAAATCAATTGTCGGTGAATCTTCGAATTATTCTCCTAAGCCGCTGTTTTAACTAAAAAGATTGCAGGAAAAAATACGACGTCGCGCGAGCCAGGCGCTGGCATAAATGCCCCGAACGGTCTGACGAGCGGGCAGTCGCGCAGCGCGAGCCCCGAAAATTCAGGGCTTGCACAGGATTTTCTCGCGCCACCGGGCCGGGCACCGAACGCGACCGTTAAAACCGGGTAGAATGCCGCCCACGCAATGAGGGTATTGGACATGGCTTTAGTCGGGCGTTACAACAGTTTGCAAGTGGTTAAACACACTAACTTCGGTTTATATCTGGACGGCGGTGCGGATGGCGAAATCCTTCTGCCTAATCGTTATATTCCAAAAGATATTCCCAGCGAAGATGAAGACTGGCTCAACGTTTTTATTTATCTGGACAGCGATGACAAACTCATCGCAACGACGGAAAAACCGAAAGTTCAAGTCGGTGAATTCGCCAGTTTGAAAGTAGTTGAAGTCAACAGTATCGGTGTATTCCTGGATTGGGGACTGCCGAAGGATCTGTTGCTGCCGTATTCCGAAGAAAAGCGTCAAATGACGGCCGGCGAATATGTGGTGGTGCACGTCTACCTCGACAAGCACACTCGCCGCATCACCGCGACGGCACGTCTGGATCGCTATCTGGACAAGACCCCGGCCAATTACACCGCGGGCCAGGAAGTTGATTTGCTGGTTGCCGAAGCCACTGACATGGGCTTCAAGGCGATCATCAACAACAAGCACTGGGGCCTGATCCACAAGAACGAAATCTTCAAGTTCATGCGCGCAGGTAAAGAAGAGAAGGGTTTCATCAAGGAAGTGCGCACCGATGGCAAGATCAGCCTGAGCCTGCAACCGGTCGGCCAGGAGGCGGCGACCAGCCTGAACTCGAAGATCCTCGCCAAGTTGCGCGAAAACAATGGCAGCCTGGCGGTCAGCGACAAGAGTGATCCGGTATTGATCACCAGCCTGTTCGGTGTCAGCAAGGGCAACTTCAAAAAGGCCATTGGTGCGCTGTACAAGAATGGTCAGATCGTCATTCATGCCGATCGCATCGAACTAAGCTGATCCCCGTAGGAGCTGCCGCAGGCTGCGATCTTTTGATTTTGATGATTGAAAAGAAAAGATCGCAGCCGGCGACAGCTCCTACGGTTGGTATCCTTGATTGTTTACCCCGGAATCAGAAGGCCGGGGTTTTTGTTTTTACTGCCGAGTCTAAGCCATGGTTCGTGAAATCGAGGTGTTTAGGTGACTGCCACCCGGCGTAGCGCCGATGGCTTTGCCCTGCAAGTGATGGTCGGGTTGTGCCTGGTCTGGGGCGTTCAGCAGGTGATGATCAAGTGGGCCGCGCCGGACATTGCACCGGTGATGCAGGCGGCAGCGCGGTCAGGCATGTCCGCTTTGCTCGTAGGATTATTGATCTGCTGGAAAGGCGGCTGGGATCAGGTTCCTTCTACCTGGCGCGGTGGGCTGTTGGCCGGCGCGTTGTTTGGTGTCGAATTCTTCTTCATTTCCGAAGGCCTGCAACTCACCACCGCGGCACACATGTCGGTGTTTCTCTACACCGCGCCGATCTTTACCGCATTGGGCGTGCATTGGTTGCTGCCCAGTGAGCGTTTGAGACCCCTGCAATGGTTGGGGATCATCTTCGCGTTCATCGGGATCGCCATCGCGTTTGCCGGTGGTGTCTCCTGGGACAATCTTGATCGCCGCATGTTGATGGGGGATGCGCTGGGCGTGCTCGCCGGTGCCGCCTGGGGTGCCACAACGGTGGTGGTGCGTGCTTCACGGCTGTCGGAAGCGCCCGTCACGTTGACGCTGTTCTATCAATTGATCGTCGGCTTCGTCGGGTTGTTGTTGATTGCTCTGCTCAGCGGGCAAATCACCCACGTCAACCTGACCACCGTGGCGGTGGCCAGTGTGCTGTTTCAGGGCGTCGTGGTGTCGTTCTTCAGTTACCTGGTCTGGTTCTGGCTGTTGCGCCGTTACCTGGCGGCGAACCTTGCAGTGTTTTCGTTCATGACGCCGCTGTTTGGCGTCACGTTCGGCGTGGTGCTGCTGGGCGAAGAACTGAGCGTCAACTTCGTCGTCGGCGCGGTATTGGTGCTGTCGGGCATTACCTTTGTCAGTGCCGAGCAGTGGGTGCGCCGTCGTTTGCGCAAAGTCCTTGGGCAGCACTGACCTGAATGCGTGGATTGAACAACAGCAGGCAGTTTTTCCGCCGGCTTCGGCGCGGGCGCAGGCCATTGCCTGAACGCGGGATGATTGTGATGGATTCAGTAACAGATCATTGCGACATTGGCCGAGCATTGCTGGGGACTTCGGACTATTATCAGTGCAAAGGGGCTACAGAATTTTGGCCGCTCGGCACTACCCTGAAGGGGGCACCATGAAAGAGAAAATCCAAAACTGGCTGCACGACCTGGGTGTTGCACTCGGTCTGATCGAACCGCCTCTGCAACCTGTGCCTATTCGTACTGACGATGAGCAACGTCGGCGCCAGCAGCGACGCCGGTAACGGTTGACGTTATCTGGCTGTTTGGGGGGCTTGCTGTGGCGAGGGCGCTTGCTCCCGTTGGACCGCGAAGCGGTCCCAAGTACCACTGAGTTGCATCAGGCTTCATCACTCGATCGCTGATTTCGACGGCAGCGCCGTCGAGCGGGAATGTCACAAAGGGCAGTGCGTGCGACTCAGTCTCAATACTGCCCAATTTCCATCAAGAACCAGCTTAAATCACTCGCCGTCCTGGCAGTCTTGAGCATTCGGTCTTCTTCGGCGGTAAACGCCGTCAAATCCAGCTCATCCTCCAGACGGAAGATCAGCTCTTCCATATCTTCTTTATCCAGTCCCAACTTCGCCAGACTGGCGTTGTCGTCAAAGTCTTGCTGATTTTCCAGCAGGCGGTTGATGTGGCGACGCACGACGACAAGGACGCTGGCTCTGTTCATGAGGACTCTTCGGTATTCTCCCTGTCGTGAGTACAGCAGGCTTTAGATGCGAGTGGGTTTCGCCAGACGAAAAAAAACGGGTGTGGCAACCGACGCCACACCCGTCGAAGAAAGCATCAAGTTGTTATGTTCAGCTTAGGCGAGGCTCGCCACTGCGGCCGGGCGACGGGACATCAGGCTGACGACCACGAAGCTCACCAGACCTACACCGAGGCTGTAGTAGATCGGGGTGTTGGCATCCAGGCCGTCCTTGAACATGAACAGCAGCGCAGTCGCGAAACCCATGCCCATGCTGGCGATGGCGCCGGCAGTGGTAGCGCGTTTCCAGAAGATGGCGCCCATCAGCGGGATCAGCATGCCGCCGACCAGCAGGTTGTAGGCCAGGGTCAGGGCGCTGATCACGTCGTTCACGATCAGGGCGATGCCGAGTACCACGATGCCGGTCAACAGGGTGAACAGGCGGTTCATCGCCAGGCTCGACTGTTTACCGCCACGCAGTTTCGGCAGCAGGTCTTCGGTCAGGGTGGTGGCAGCGGCGAGCAGGCCGGCGCTGGCGGTGGACATCATGGCGGCCAGTGCGGCAGCGATCACCAGGCCACGGATACCGTCCGGCAAGGACAGTTTGACGATAGCGGCGAAGGCGTTGTTGACGTTGTCCAGGTCCGGGATCAGTACGTGTGCAGCCATGCCGATCAAGGCGCAAGCCAGGCCGTAGAGGATGCAGTAGATACCGGCAGCGGTACCGGCAACCTGAGCCACTTTGGCGGTCTTGACGGTGAACACCCGTTGCCAGATGTCCTGACCGATCAGGATGCCGAAGAAGTAGATCATGAAGTAGGTGATGATGGTGTCCCAGCCGATGGTGGTGAAGCTGAAGCTCGCCGCCGGCAGTTTCAACACCAACTCATCCCAACCGCCGACGCGGTACAGGCAGATTGGCAACAGGATGAACATCAGGCCGACAGTCTTGATCACGAACTGAACGATGTCGGTCAGGGTCAGGGACCACATGCCGCCGATGGCCGAGTAAATCACCACGACGCCGCCACCCAGCACGACCGAGATCCAGAACGGCAGGCCGAACAGCACTTGCAGCACAGTGCCGATTGCCAGAATCGACGTCACGCCGATCATCAGCGCGTAGGCCAGCATGATCACCGCGCTCGCCGAGCGGGCCATCGGGTTGTAGCGTTTCTCCAGCACCTGGGTAACGGTGTAGATCTTCAGCTTGAGCAGCGGTTTGGCGAGGAACAGGTTCAGCGCCACGATCCCGCAACCGAGGGCCGCGCACAGCCAGAAACCGGAGATGCCATGGACGTAACCCAGACGCACGGTGCCGACAGTGGACGCGCCGCCCAGAACGGTGGCGGCCATGGTGCCCATGTAGAGGCTCGGACCGAGGTTACGACCGGCGACCAAAAAGTCTTCGTTGGTCTTGGCCTTGCGCATGCCGTAGTAGCCGAGTATCAGCATCGCGGCGGCGTAGATGAGTACGACGAATAAATCCAAAGCCATGATGGCGTGTCTCCGATTGTCTTTTTTATGGTGAAACAAAGTTGCGTTATGGCTATGGGGTAGTTTTTGTGGCGAGGGAGCTTGCTCCCTCGCCACAGAGGTCACCTCATGGCCCTGTCTTCAAAAAATCAGGCGGCTTGGTGCATCGCCGGTTTAGCGAGCGAATCCGTGCTCTTGCTGCGTGGGTCATTCGGGCCAAACACCGCGCTCGATTCCGGGAACAGACTCAGCAGCGCCAGGTACACCAGCGAGGCCAGGCCCAGGGTCACCGGCAGGCTGATGTCGATACCACCGGCCATTTCGCCCAGCGGACCGACGAACTGCCCCGGCAGATTCACGAAGCACAGGCCGACGGCCGCGCTCGGGATCCAGGCACCCAGGCCGCGCCAGTTCCAGCCGTGGGTGAACCAGTAGCGGCCACCTTTTTCGCCACGGGTGAACACTTGCAAGTCATCCGGGCAGTAGAAGCCGCGACGTACCAGCAGGCCGATGATCATGATCACCATCCATGGGGTGGTGCAGGTGATGATCAGCACGGCGAAGGTCGACACGCTCTGCACCAGGTTGGCCGCGAAGCGTCCGATGAAGATGAAGGCAATCGACATCACACCGATCAGCAGCGTGGCTTTGACTCGCGACAGGACCCGTGGGAACACGCTGGACATGTCCAGCCCGGTGCCGTACAGCGAAGTGGTGCCGGTGGACATGCCGCCGATCACTGCAATCAGGCACACCGGCAGGAAGAACCAGCTCGGCGAAACTGCTAGCAGACCGCCGACGTAGTTGTTCGCTGCGATGTAGTCCGGTGCCTTGACCGCTACGATGGTGGCGGTGACCAGGCCGAACAGGAACGGGATCAGCGTGGCCAATTGCGCAGCGATCACCGACACCATGATCCGGCCTTTCGGCGTTTCCCGCGGGATGTAACGCGACCAGTCGCCGAGGAATGCACCGAAGGAAATCGGGTTGCTCATGGCCACCAGCGCGGCGCCGATAAACGCAGCCCAGAAACCCGCCTGGCCCATGGCGACGGTGCCGGCGTACTGGCTGTCGAATGCAGGGGCGAAAGCGAAAACACCCAGCAGGAACAGCAGGCTCGCCGCCCACACCGCGATGCGGTTGACCCACAACATGAAGCGGAAGCCATAGATGCAGACGGTCAGCACCAGCAGCGCGAACAAACCGTAGGCCAGGCCCAGGGTCAGATCGGTTTCCGGCAGATCGATCAGGCGTTTGGCGCCGCCTACCAATGCATCTCCCGAACTCCAGACGGAGAGCGAGAAGAACGCGATGGCGGTCAACAGCGACAGGAAGGAGCCGACGATACGCCCGTGCACACCGAAGTGTGCGCCGGAAGACACGGCGTTGTTGGTGCCATTGATCGGCCCGAACAGGCCCATCGGCGCCAGGATCAGCGCACCGAGCACCACGCCCAGCACAATCGCCCAGACCCCAGCCTGGAATGAAAGGCCGAACAGCACCGGGAAACTGCCGAGCACGGCGGTGGCAAAGGTGTTGGCGCCGCCGAAGATCAGGCGAAACAAATCGCTGGGACGGGCGGTACGCTCATGGTCCGGGATCTGTTCGACCCCGTTTGTTTCAATGCGGCTAAGGCTTTTTTCTTTGTTGTTGTTATTCATGATCTGCTCCGATCATAAAGGCGCGCTCATCGTGTGTGAGCGTCACCTGTTTGGCTAAGGGGGTGGCAGCCCTTCCGGCATGGCGGACAAATGTTCGTGGCAGGCCAGCCATAGGCCTTGTTGTTCTTGGCCAGACGCTTGTTTCTTGAAAACAATCGTCTCGCGCTCCTGGCTAAAGTGCTGCTCCCCTTGCATGCGCAGCTCGGTGGCCACGTCATGGATGAAAATCGCCACGTCACCCTGGAGGCTGACGAAAGCGTTGCTTGAGGTGCACGAAAGCACCTCGAAGCCATCCTCGGAGCGCCAGCCGTCCCACATCGCCTGATAGGCGTCGCGCGACAGCAGGGGCTGTTCGAGGGTGTAGAAGACGAAGCTGGCATCGGCGCTGAACGCGCCGAAGTAGGCTTCGCGATCGTTACGGGAAAACGCCGACACCAGATCGGCGGCGGCTTTCAAAACCTGATCACGTTCGGTCATGACCCTTCCTCAGCGGTGGACTACGCCAGGCAGTACGCAGAGCATTTCGTACAGCAGGTTGGCGGCCAGCAGCGAGGTGTTGCCGGTGGTGTCATAAGCGGGCGAGACTTCTACCAGATCGCAACCGACCAGGTCGAGGCCCTGGCAGCCACGAACGATCTCAATGGCCTGAATGGTCGTCAGCCCACCGATTTCCGGGGTGCCGGTGCCAGGCGCCCAGGCCGGGTCGATGCCGTCGATGTCGAAGCTCAGGTACACCGGGCCGCCGCCGACTTTCTCGCGGACTTCAGCCATCAGTGGCGCCAGGGATTTGTGCCAGCACTCTTCGGCCTGAACCACACGGAAACCCTGGTTGCGGCTCCAGTTGAAGTCGTCGGCGGTGTAACCCTGGGCGCGCAGGCCGATCTGCACGACACGGTCCGGATCCAGCAGGCCTTCTTCGACGGCGCGGCGGAAGGTGGTGCCGTGGGCGATTTTCTCGCCGAACATGTGATCGTTCACATCGGCGTGAGCGTCGATGTGCACCAGGCCGACCTTGCCGTGCTTTTTATGGATGGCACGCAGGATCGGCAGGGTGATGGTGTGGTCGCCGCCGAGGGTCAGCGGGATCACGTCGTGTTCGAGGATGTTGTCGTAGGATTCTTCGATGATCCGTACGGCATCCAGTAAGTTGAAGGTGTTGATAGCGATGTCGCCGATGTCGGCAACCGACAGCGAGTCAAACGGGGCAGCGCCGGTGGCCATGTTGTACGGGCGGATCATCACCGACTCGGCGCGGATTTCGCGAGGTCCGAAACGGGTGCCGGGGCGCAGCGAAGTACCGATGTCCAGTGGCACGCCTACGAAGGCAGCGTCCAGACCGGCAGCGGTGTTCAAGTGGGGGAGTCGCATCATGGTGGCGATGCCGCCGAAGCGCGGCATTTCGTTGCCGCCCAGTGGTTGGTGAAGAATCTTGTCCACGGGTAGGGCCTCATCGTCGTTGTTTTATTTATTGGTTGCGCCGTTCACGGAAGGTACGGGCACCGATTTGTGCGGATTCTGCGAAATGTAGTGGCTGGGAAGAATCGCTACGGGCAAATACTTAGTTCAGATTTTTCTAAACTAATGCTGAGTGCCGGGATAGACTTCTCGGCTTGAGTGATGCGCTGTCCGGACGGACTCATCGCCAGCAAGCCGGCTCCTACAGGTCGGCGTCGCCCTAAGGTATTGGTTAATTCTGTAGGCGCCGGCTTGCTGGCGATGGGTTGCGCAGCAACCGTCTATCAGACATCGCTGACTCACTGAACACGCTACGGAGCCACCGATGGCCAACGCTTTACCCGACCTCAAACTATTGCGCATCTTCGTCAGCGTGGTACGCCATCAGGGGTTCGCCAATGCCCAGCATGAGCTCAACCTCTCGACATCGGCGATCAGCACCTACATGAGCCAGCTCGAATCGGCCCTCGGCCTGGTGCTCTGCCATCGTGGGCGTGGCGGTTTCAGCCTGACCAGCAAGGGTGAGCTGTTCCATCAGGAGACCCTGCGTCTGCTGGGTGAACTCGAAGGCTTCGAGCAGTACGCCGCCGCCCTCAAGGGCGAGTTGCGCGGGACGTTGAACCTCGGCGTGATCGACTCGACCGTCAGCGATAAAGCCTTGCCGTTCGCCGAAGCCATCGGCGCCTACAGCCAGGAACACCCGGCCGTGCACCTGCACCTGTCGGTCATGAGCCCATACGAATTGCAGCTGGGCGTGCAGGACAACCGACTCGACCTGGCCATCGGTGCGTTCTCCACCCGCATGAGCGGACTGGTGTACATGCCGCTCTACCGCGAGCAACATTGGCTGTATTGCAGCACGCGGCATCCGCTGTTTAACGAGCGGCGCATTCCCGAGCAGGTCATCACTCAGCAGCGCATGGTCGGTCGCGGTTACTGGAGCCAGGCCGAACTGGCGCGCCACGGCTTCAAGCACAGTGCTGCGACGGTGGAAAGCATGGAGGCCCAGTTGATTCTGGTGCTGTCCGGCGCCTATATCGGTTACTTGCCGGAGCACTACGCCCAGGCCTGGGCCGACAAGGGTGATTTGCGCGTGTTGTTGCCGGCGACGTTCGGCTATCAGGCGCCATTTTCGATGATCGTGCGCCGGGGGCGTAGCCGGGAGCCGCTGATCCAGACCTTCCGCGATTTGCTTAAAGCTCAACTGAATCAGGCCTGAAAACGATGTCCAGAATCCAATGCCCGCGCTGCCTGCGTCCGCAAACCCACTGCCTGTGCCCGTTGATTCCGAGCCTCGACAGCCGCACCCGGGTGCTGCTGTTGCAGCATCCGAGTGAAGTCAATCATGCCTTGAACACGGCACGTCTGGCCGCGCTGGGTTTGAATCGTGCCGAGTTGATCGTGGGGGAGGTGTTCGAGGATTTGTCGGCGCTGTTGAATCAGCCGGGGTATCGGGCACGGTTGCTGTTTCCGGGCGAGGACGCTCAACCGATGCAGGCTTACGCTGACAGTGAAGAGCCGTTGCTGCTGGTGGTCCCCGACGGCACTTGGCGCAAGGCGCGCAAGATGCTGCACCTCAATCCGCTGTTGGCGGCGTTGCCGAGGGTGACGCTGGCGGAAGGGGGGGTGTCCCGTTATCGGCTGCGCAAGGCACCGGGACCAGGGGCGTTGTCGACGGTGGAGGCGATTGTGCAGGCGTTGGAAGCCCTCGAAGCACCGACCACGTTTGCACCGTTGTTGAAACCGTTCGAGGCGTTGATCGAGGGGCAGATTGCGGCGATGGGGGAGGAGGTTTACCGCAAGAATCACAAGCAATGAAGTTCTTTGTGGAGCGGGAGCAAGCTCCCTCGCCACAACAGCCCTGCAACTCAGGCCTACCTTTCCCGCATCGCCTCAGTCCGCGCCTTCAGCACCGGTTTGAGCAAGTAGTCGAGCACCGTTTTCTCCCCGGTAATAATGTCTACCGTCGCCACCATCCCCGGAATGATCAGCAGCGGTTTCACGTCCCCGCCCAAGTGGTTTTTATCGGTGCGCACCTGGATCAGGTAGAAGCTGTTGCCCTTGTCATCGGTGATGGTATCGGCGCCGATCAGCTCCAGTTTGGCGCTCAAGCCGCCGTAGATCGTGTAATCGTAGGCACTGAACTTGACCATGGCTTTCTGGCCCGGGTGCAGGAATGCCACGTCCTGTGGCCGCACTTTGGCCTCGATCAGCAAGTTGTCTTCCAGTGGCACGATTTCCACCATGTCGCTGCCCGGCTGGACCACACCGCCGATGGTATTGACCTTCAGCAGTTTGATAATGCCCTTGACCGGTGAGGTCACCGTGGTGCGGGTCACGCGGTCGTCGATGGCGATGCTCGTGGCCGTGATTTTCGACAGGTCGGTGCGTTTCTCGTTCAGCTCCTTGGCCGCTTCCGAGCGGAAGGTTTGTTCCGACTCGTCGATCTTGCTGCGGATCTCGGCAATCGCCGACTCCGCACGGGGGATGGCCAGGGTGGTCGCGTTCAGCGAACCGCGAATCTCCACGGCGCTGCGCTTGAGTCGCAGGATTTCCACGGGTGAAACGGCACCGGTCTTGACCAGTGGTTCGGACATGTTCATCTCTTGATTGACCAGCGCCAGGCTTGAACTGTATTGCCCTGCCTTGGAACGGAACTCCGCGAGTTCCTGGGTTTTCTGCCGCAGTTGTTCGCTCAAGGTGCGCTGCTCACTGGCCAGTCGGCGTTGCCGTTGTTCGTACAGCGAGCGCTCGTCTTCGGCCACTTGCGGGGCCTTGGCGATCACTTCTGCCGACAGCAGGAACGGCCGGCCTTCGGCTTCCGCTGACAAGCGTTCGACCTGTGCGGTCAGGGCATAACGATCGACTTCGCTTTCGCCCTTGTTCGACAGGTAGCGCGTGTCATCCAGGCGCAGCAGGGTGTCGCCCTTGTTCACCATTTGCCCTTCGCGCACGAATATTTCGCTGACGATCCCGCCTTCAAGGTTCTGGATGACCTGGACTTTGCTCGACGGGATCGCCTTGCCTTCGCCCATGGTCACTTCCTGGAGCACGGCGAATTTAGCCCAGAGCACGGCGCTGACAACCAACCCGGCCGCGAGCCATACGGTGATCCGCGACCAGCGCGGCGAGTCTTGCAGTGCGGCGCCGGCGGTTTCCGGCATGAACTCTGTTTCGGCGCTTTTGTTGAAACTGTCGAAGTAGCCGCGATCGTTCGACGGTACAGGCTGATCAGCAGACATGGGCGACTCCTAGGCAGCCGCAGAGCCGACGCGGCCCTTGCGCAGTGCATCGATGACCGCTTCTTTCGGACCGTCAGCGACGATCCGCCCGTTGTCCAGGACGACCAGCCGATCCACCAGGCTGAGCATTGATGTGCGGTGAGTCACCAACAAGACGGTTTTACCCTGGACCAGGCTATGGAGTTTTTGCCGAAGAATGTCTTCACTGGTGTTGTCCATGGCGCTAGTGGGTTCGTCGAGCAGCATGATCGGCGGGTCGAGCAGCAATGCCCGAGCGAGCAACACGGCCTGGCGTTGACCGCCGGACAACAGTTGCCCACGTTCGCCCACAGGCCGGTCGAAACCTTGGGGATGCTGGCGGGCCAGTTCGGTGACACCGGTGAGTTCCGCCACTTCCAGCATGCGGGCGTCGCTGATATAGCGCGCGCCGAGGGTCAGGTTGTCACGCAGGCTGCCGGCCAGCAGTGGCAGGTCGTGGGCGACGTAACCGATTTGATGGCGCAGGTCGGCGACGTCCAGTTGCCGCAGGTCCAGGCCATCGAGCAGCAGTTGGCCTTCTGCCGGTTCGTAGAAACCCATCACCAGACGCGCCAGGGTGCTTTTGCCCGAACCGCTGCGGCCGATGATGCCGATGCGTTCACCGGGTTTGACGCTGAAACTGACATTGTTCAGCGCCGGGGCGCTTTGGCCGTTGTAGTGGAAGGTTACGCCCACGACATCCAGCCCCCCTTTCAGTTGGGTGCGCTCAAGTGGCCGTTGCCGGGCATCGCGCTCCTGAGGCAGGCCCATCAGCGCGTCAGTGCTTTTCATGGTCAGTTGCGCTTGTTGGTAGCGAGTGATCAGGCCGGCGATCTGCCCCAGTGGCGCGAGCACCCGACTGCCCAGCATGTAGGTCGCCACCAGTGCGCCCACGCTGAGGTTGCCGGCGATGATGCTGTAGACCCCGGCAATGATGGTTGCCATGCCGGAGACCTGCTGGATGAACAGCGTGCCGTTGGTGGCCATGGCAGAGAGATTGCGCGCATGGCTGTCGAGGCGGGTGAGGGCGCCGTGGGTGCTTTCCCATCGGTGCTGGCGCTCGCTTTCGGCGCTGCAGGCCTTGAGGGTTTCCAGGCCGCTGAGGGTTTCGATCAGCAAGGCCTGGCGCTCGGCGCCCAGGCTCAGGCTTTTCTGCACGGTGTCGCGCAGCCGTACCTGAATCACCATGGCGAAGATAATGGTGATGGGAAACGCCAGCACCGGAATCACCACCAGCCAACCGCCGAGCAGACCGATCACCACCAGCATCAGCAAGGCGAAGGGCAGGTCGATCAGGCTGGTCAGTGTCACGGCGGTGAGAAACTCACGCAGGCCCTGGAAGTCATGAATGCTTTGGGCAAATCCGCCGATGGTCGCCGGCCGTGCTTTCATCGACATGCCGGTGATGCGTTCGAACAGCGTCGCGGACAGGATGACGTCGGTTTTCTTGCCGGCGGTATCGAGCAAGTGCGCCCGCACTACCCGCAACACCAGTTCGAAACCGGTGCCGATCAGCAGGCCGATCGACAGCACCCACAGGGTCGAGGTGGCCTGGTTCGGCACCACGCGGTCGTAGGTCTGCATCACGAACAGCGGCACCATCAAGCCCAGCAGGTTGATCAGGAAACTCGCCAGAATCGCGTCGCTGTATAGCCATTTCGACAGTTTCAGGGTGTCGCGAAACCAAGCTTGCACCCGCGGTACCAGTGGCGAACGCAGGTCTTCAAGTTCATGCCGAGGACGGGCAAACAAGGCCTGTCCGGCGTAATGTTCCTCCAGCTCTTCAGGGCTGATCCATTGTTCTCCGCCGTCAGCTTCGCTGGGCAGAATCAGCACCCGACCGTCCTCAGCATAACGACGCAGGACGGCCGTGCGGCCATTGTTGAGCAACAGCATCACGGGCAGGTTGAGCGGGGAGATGTCTTTGAGGTCGCGGCGCAGCAAGCGTGCCTGTAAACCGGCGCGGGCCGCAGCGCGCGGCAGCAGGTCCAGGCTCAGGCGTTGGTGTGCCATTGGCAACCCGGCACTGAGGCTGGCACGACTGACCGTCGCACCGTGGAGTTTGCAGAGGATCAACAGACCGTCCAAAAGCGGGTCATCGAAACTCAGGCGCGGATCGACACCAGTATTGCCGGGTTCCATGCTGGTCAAATTGATCGCTCCGGTTGCACTACAACAATTGGCATCGACACGCTGAACTGCAGGAGCTATCGAAGGCTCGGGCCGCGGTCGATCGATCTTGTGAATAGACAAGATCAAAAGATCGCAGCCTTCGGCAGCGCCTACAAGTTACTTCAGTTCAGGCAAACGGGCTTCGCTCTTCACTTCGGTCTGGGCAACGGCGTCGGCAGGCAACACTACGTGCTGTTTGCTGAGCAACTGACCCATGTTCGCCAGCACGCGGTACATCGAGAACTCCTCGGTGTAGCGCACTTCAGTGTAGCGACGGTTGGCGTTGTAGAGCTCGTTTTCACTGTCGAGCAAGTCGAGCAAGGTGCGTTGGCCGAGGCCGAACTGATCCTGGTAAGCCATGCGTACGCGCTTACTGGTGTCGGCGTATTCGCGGGCGGTCGGGGTTTGTTTCTTGGCATTGACCATGGCGTTCCAGGCCAGGTGAATGTTTTCGTTGAGCTGGCGCAGGGCGTTGTTACGGATGTCCATCGCCTGATTGATCTTGTGCGCGTCGGAGGCCAGGCGAGCCTTGTCGCTGCCACCACGGAACAGGTTGTAGTTCATCACCACGCCGACACGCCATTCGTTGTCATGGCCTTCATCGCCCTGAATGTTGTTGTTCGCACCCACCGCAGCCTCGGCATCGAAGCGTGGGTAGAACGGCGACTTGGCGACTTCGTATTGACTCTCGGCCGATTGCACGTCGGCCTGGGCGGATTTCAGGTAAGGGTTGTTTTCCATCATGCTTTGCTGCGCTTCAGACAGGCCAGTGGGTACTTCGCCACGAATCGATGGCGGGGCTTCCAGCTCATCGGGCAAGCGCCCTACAACGGCGTAGAAGTTCGACTCGGCATCGGCCAGATCGACTTCGGCGGTGTCGAGGTTGTTTTCCGCCAGTGCCCGGCGAGCAGTGGACTGGTCGGCGTCGGCGGTACTGCCAATGCCGCGCTGGGTGCGCAGGCCGATCTGGTCGTTGACCCGCAAGTGCGCTTGCAGGTTGTTCTTGGCCAGGGTCACCAGTTCACGGCGCTTGAGTACTTCGAGGTAAACCTCGGTGGTGCGCAGCGCCAGATCCTGGGCGGTGCCCTGAGCGTAATAGGCTCGGGAGTTGACCACGCCTTTGGTGCGCTCGACTTCATTAGAGGTGTTGAACCCGTCGAAGAGCATTTGCCGCAGGCGCAGCTCCGACTGGGTGTAGTTGAGGATTTCGGTGTGGTGATCGCCAAATGCCCGGGTACTGGTGTTGTCGCTGTATCCGCGCCCGTACGCAGCATTTAGATCAACCGATGGGTAAAAGCCCCCTTTGGCGACTTTCACGTCTTCATCGGCCGACAGTCGGCTGTCTACCCTCGATGCCAGTTCCGGGTGGGTCGCGATGGTGCTCTGGATCGCATCGGTCAGCGACATCGCATGAGCTTGGGATGAGCAGGCCATCGCCAGAAGAATCGCACTGCAGAGGGGGGTTAGTTGGCGCATGGGTGCATCTCCCTGAATCCTGATGGTACTTATTAGTCGCCAATTATTTGACGACATTTATAGGCAAAACCGTTTCATGCTTGTAACAACAGAGCTAAGAACATTTTCGAGTTTAGCTAAGAAATTTTTTTCATAGCGGTTATTCCAAAAAAAACTTATGCACCTCGCCAAATCCAGCACATTGTTCACACCGGAAGCCCTTGAATTACGAGCTGTAGGGCGCTCGTCGAGGACTTTTAAAAAGTTCCAATCCACTTATCGACATAGGGCAGGGAAGTGCAGGAAGGGAGGGGAGCGAACGATTTTATGGCGACGGTTTTTTGTCACTCTGTTGTTTCAAGATCGTTACGCATCACTCACAGGCAAGTTGTTGCGGAACAGGGATGCGATGCCATTGATTGCATAGGATTTTTCCCGAACCGAAAACATTGCGGTGAGTGAAATGGCAGGTCGAGATTGTCGCCGGGGCTATGACGTACGTCATGTAACTGGCACCCGGCAGACAATCCGGCAGGCTACCCGCTCGAGCCACTAGCACGTTCTTCGCTCAAACCAAGGTGCCGACAGCGGTTGGCAGCGGAGGAAGTACACATGGCTACGCAAATCGGCACCGTCAGTCAGGTCATCGGTCAAGTCTTCGTTCAATCGAGCGACGGCACGCGCCGCGCTGTGGTCGAGGGCGATCGTTTGTTTGCCGGAGAACAATTGTCCACGGGCGCGGAAGGCGCGGTGGCGGTCCGTCTGCAAAATGGCCAGGAGCTGACGCTTGGGCGCGACAGCAGTCAGCAACTGACGACTCAGATGCTCGAGAAGCAGATCCCCCATGTCGAAATCGCTGAAGCAGCGACGCCGAGCCAGGCACAGCTGAGCGATGTCGAACAGCTGCAAAAAGCAATTGCGGCCGGCGACGACCCGACCCAAACCGCTGAAGCCACCGCTGCCGGTCCAACGACTACGACTGCAACGGGTGGTGCGCCGGGTGGCGGTCACAGTTTTGTCATGCTCGAAGAAGTGGGTGGACGGGTCGATCCCATCATCGGTTTCCCCACTGCCGGTTTCAACGGTATTCCGGAATTCCCCGAAGAGCGTCTGAACGCTGCTCCGGAAGAAGTTGTGCCTGCCGATGCGCCAGTGATCGTGCCACCTAATAATCCGGTCACCCTTGATGGTCTATCGGTGACGGGCGGCGAGTTGACTGTCAACGAAGCCAATCTGGCCGACGGTTCCGCCGGGAACGCCGGTGCGTTGACGCAAAACGGCACGTTCACTGTTTCGGCACCCGATGGCTTGAGCAGTCTGAGTGTCGGCGGGATCAACGTGGTCAGCGGTGGTGTGGCCTCCGGCTTCCCGCAGTCGATCACCACGCTGCTGGGCAGCACCCTGACAATCACCGGATACAACCCCGCCACGGGCGTGGTCAGTTACAGCTATACCCTCAACGGCAGCGAAACCCATGCGAGCGTTGAGGGCGCCAATAGCGTCGGTGAACAATTCACCGTGGTGGCTGGCGACAGCAACGGGGACAGCGTCACCGGTTCCCTGGACATCAACATCACCGATGACGTGCCCAATGCGGTTAACGATGGCAATGGCACTGCCTCGGAAACCCAGCTGACCCTCAACGGCAACGTGTTGACCAACGACGTGCAAGGCGCCGACCGAATTGCTGTTGGAGAGAATTCCGGCCCGATCACCCCCGGCACGTTTACCGGTACTTACGGCACGTTGGTACTGAACGCCAACGGCACGTACACCTACACCCTCAATACCACTGATGCGGATTTCAAAGCCCTGCATGGCGGTGGCAACGGCACGGAAACGTTCACCTATACGCTGACGGACGCCGATGGCGATACCAGCACCGCGAACCTGGTCCTGCAGATCCAGAACAACGATGACCCGATCACGATTGGTGGGTTAAGCGTCAACGGTGGCGAGCTCACCGTCTTCGAGAAAAACCTCAGCGACGGCAGTGATGCGAACAACTCGGCACTGACCCAGAGCGGCACCTTCACCATCACCGCGCCGGACGGCGTGCAAACCCTGACCTTTGGCGGTATCGCCGTGGTTACTGATGGCGTGGCTGCTGGTTTCCCACAATCGGTTGCTACACCGTTGGGCAGTATATTGACCGTCACCGGGTTCGATGCCACGACAGGCGTCGTCAGTTACAGCTACACCTTGGTCGATAACGAAACGCACCCTGATGCGGGTGGCGCCAACTCACTGGGTGAGCAGTTTGCTGTCACGGTGGTCGATGACAATGGCACCACGGCCAATGCCACGTTCGACGTCAGCATCATCGACGACCTGCCGCAAGGCGTGAATGACTCCAACGCCGGCACTGCCTCGGAAACTCTGCTGACCCTCAATGGCAATGTATTAACCAATGATGTGCAAGGCGCTGACCGCGTATCGGTTGGCGAAAATACCGGCCCGATCACTGCCGGTGTTTTCATCGGTACTTACGGCACGTTGGTACTGAACGCCAACGGCACGTATAGCTACTCCCTGGACACCACGGATGCCGACTTCAAAGCCCTGACCGGCGGAGGCAACGGCACCGAAACCTTCACCTACACCATCACCGATGCGGACGGCGATACCAGCACTGCGAACCTGGTGCTGCAGATTCACAACAATGACGATGGGGTGACCATCGATGGCCTCAACGTCAACGGTGGTGAACTCAGCGTCTACGAGAAAAACCTCAGCGATGGCAGCGATGCGAACAACACAGCTCTGACCCAGAGCGGCACGTTCACCATTACCGCGTTGGACGGTGTGCAAACCCTCACCGTGGGCGGTATTGCCGTGGTTACCAACGGCGCAAGCGCAGGCTTTCCGCAATCGGTCACCACGCCGTTGGGCAGTACACTGACCATCACCGGATTCGATGCCACAACCGGCGTCGTCAGTTACAGCTACACCCTGGTCGATAACGAAACGCACCCTAACGCGAGTGGCGCCAACTCACTGCCCGAGCAGTTTGCGGTCACGGTGGTCGATGACAATGGCACCACGGCCAATGCCACGCTCGACGTCAACATCATTGATGACTTGCCGCAAGGCGTGGACGACACCAACGCTGGCACGGCCTCGGAAACCAATCTGACGCTGAGCGGCAATGTTCTCGGTAACGACGTGCAGGGCGCCGACCGCGTACCGGTTGGTGAAAGTGCCGGCCCGATCACTGCCGGTAACTTCACCGGCACTTACGGCACGTTGGCCCTGAACGCCAACGGTACGTACACCTACACCCTTACGACCACGGATGCGGATTTCAAAGCGCTGCATGGCGGTGGCAATGGCACCGAAACCTTCACCTACACCATCACCGATGCGGACGGCGATACCAGCACTGCGAACCTGGTGTTGCAGATTCACAACAATGACGATGGAGTGACCATCGATGGCCTCAACGTCAAGGGTGGTGAGCTGACTGTCTACGAGAAAAACCTCGTCGACGGCAGCGATGCGAGCAACACAGCACTGACCCAGAGCGGCACCTTCACCATCACCGCGCTGGACGGCGTGCAAACCCTCACCGTGGGCGGTATCGCCGTCGTCACCAACGGCGTGGCTGCTGGTTTCCCGCAATCTACCGGCACACCTCTGGGCAGCACGCTGACCATCACCGGGTTCAACGCCACAACCGGTGTTGTCAGTTACAGCTACACCCTGGTCGATAACGAAGCGCACCCTAATGCGGGTGGCGCCAACTCACTGCCTGAGCAGTTTGCTGTCACGGTGGTCGATGACAACGGCACCACCGCCAATGCCACACTCGACGTCAACATCATCGATGACTTGCCGCAAGGCGTGGACGACACCAACGCTGGCACGGCCTCGGAAACCAATCTGACGCTGAGCGGCAATGTTCTCGGTAACGATGTGCAGGGCGCCGACCGCGTCCCAACCGGCCCCAACGCTGGCCCGATCACTGCCGGTAACTTCACCGGCACTTACGGCACGTTGGCCCTGAACGCCAACGGTACGTATACCTACACCCTCACGACCACGGATGCGGATTTCAAAGCGCTGCATGGTGGTGGCAACGGCACCGAAACCTTCACCTACACCATCACCGATGCGGACGGCGATACCAGCACTGCGAACCTGGTGCTGCAGATCCACAACAATGACGATGGAGTGACCA
Source organism: Pseudomonas sp. C32 (assembly GCF_030417915.1). Taxonomy (NCBI): domain Bacteria; kingdom Pseudomonadati; phylum Pseudomonadota; class Gammaproteobacteria; order Pseudomonadales; family Pseudomonadaceae; genus Pseudomonas; species Pseudomonas sp. C32. Next base: position 20,830 of record NZ_JAUHUK010000008.1, read on the forward strand.
TCGATGGCCTCAACGTCAAGGGTGGTGAGCTGACTGTCTACGAGAAAAATCTCGTCGACGGCAGCGATGCGAGCAACACAGCACTGACCCAGAGCGGCACCTTCACCATCACCGCGCTGGACGGCGTGCAAACCCTTACCGTGGGCGGTATCGCGGTCGTCAGCAACGGCGTGGCGGCTGGTTTCCCGCAATCTATCGGCACCCCGCTGGGCAGCACGCTGACCATCACCGGGTTCAACGCCACAACCGGTGTCGTCAGTTACAGCTACACCCTGGTCGATAACGAAGCGCACCCTAATGCGAGTGGCGCCAACTCACTGCCTGAGCAGTTCGCTGTCACGGTGGTCGATGACAACGGCAGCACCGCTAATGCCACACTCGACGTCAACATCATTGATGACTTGCCGCAAGGCGTGGACGACACCAACGCTGGCACGGCCTCGGAAACCAATCTGACGCTGAGCGGCAATGTTCTCGGTAACGATGTGCAGGGCGCCGACCGCATCCCAACCGGCCCCAACGCGGGCCCGATTACTGGCGGTAACTTCACCGGCACTTACGGCACGTTGACCCTGAACGCCAACGGTACGTACACCTACACCCTCACGACCACGGATGCGGATTTCAAAGCGCTGCATGGCGGGGGCAACGGCACCGAAACCTTCACCTACACCATCACCGATGCGGACGGCGATACCAGCACTGCGAACCTGGTGCTGCAGATCCACAACAATGACGATGGGGTGACCATCAATGGCCTCAACGTCAACGGTGGTGAGCTCACCGTCTACGAGAAAAACCTCGTCGACGGCAGCGATGCGAACAACTCGGCGCTGACCAAGAGCGGCACGTTCACCATCACCGCGCTGGACGGCGTGCAAACCCTTACCGTGGGCGGTATCGCGGTCGTCAGCAACGGCGTGGTGGCTGGTTTCCCGCAATCTACCGGCACACCGCTGGGCAGCACGCTGACCATCACCGGGTTCAACGCCACAACCGGTGTCGTCAGTTACAGCTACACCCTGGTCGATAACGAAGCGCACCCTAATGCGAGTGGCGCCAACTCACTGCCTGAGCAGTTTGCTGTCACGGTGGTCGATGACAACGGCACCACCGCCAATGCCACACTCGACGTCAACATCATCGATGACTTGCCGACCGCCAAATTGGACACCAGCTCGGTGGTGGAGGGCGGTACGGTCAACATCAGTGTGTTGGGCAACGATGTCTTCGGGGCGGATGGCGCGGCGGTAAGCGGTGTGGTGGTCGGCGTACGCGCTGGCAGCAACATCGCGACTTCAGCCATCGGCGGCCTCAACAGCAACATCATCGGCAACTACGGCTACCTGACGCTGGATGCGGCGGGCAACGCGATCTATCACAGCAACCCGAACACGGTGGGCCCGGCGGGTGCCACTGACACGTTCACCTACACCATCCGCGACAGCGATGGCGACGAAAGCACCACGACCATCACCATCAGCGTTGCCGACGGCAACCTCATCGCCAGTGTGGATCGGGATGTAACGGTCTACGAAAAAGCCCTCGACCTGAGCCAGGGCGGCCTGGATCTGGCCCCTGGTACGGTCACCGGCAGCGACCCGACGCACACCGGCGAAACCGCCACCGGCACGTTGGTCGGTTCGGTCTCCGGTGGCAACGGTGCGCTCACCTACAGCCTGGTCGGCAACGCCACCGGTTTGTACGGACAGATCGAAATCCACGCCGATGGCACTTACACCTACACCCTGACCTCGGCGCCAAAAACCACGCCGAATATCAACGACGGAGTGACCACCCTTACCCCGAACGAGACCTTCACCTACAAAGCCACCGATGCGCTGGGTAACAGCACCACCAGCACCATCGTCATCAGTGTTGTCGATGACATACCCAAAGCGGTGGCGTCGGAGCGTTCGGTGTCGGCGATGGAAATCGATTCGAACCTGCTGATCGTGCTCGACGTCTCCGGCAGTATGGGCGATGCCTCCGGCGTACCGGGTCTGACGCGACTGGCATTGGCCAAGAATGCGATCAGTGCTTTGCTGGACAAGTACGATGCCCTTGGCGACGTCAAGGTGCACCTGGTCACCTTCAGCAGCGGCGCCAACGACAGCTCGGGCGTATGGGTTGACATAGCGACGGCCAAGTCCTTGCTTGCCAGCCTCACATCGGGCGGCACCACCAACTACGACGCCGCCGTAGCCATGTTGAAAACCGCGTTCGTCACCACGGGCAAACTCACCGGGGCGCAGAATATCGGCTATTTCTTCTCGGACGGTAAACCTACCGATGGCCAGGAAATTGGCACCGCAGATGAGGCCTCGTTGAAAGCGTTCTTCGAGGCCAACGACATCAAGAACTACGCGATCGGCCTTGGCAGCGGTGTGAGCAATGCCAACCTCGATCCTTTGTCCTACGACGGCATCAGCAATACCAACACCAACGCGGTGGTGGTCACCGATCTCAACCAGCTCGACTCGGTGCTCACCGGCACCGTGCAGGGTGCGCCGGTTACCGGTTCCCTGCTGGGCGTGGGTGGCACATTCGGCGCCGATGGCGGTTTCATCAAGTCCATCGTCGTGGACGGCACCACTTACACCTATGATCCAAAAGCACTCGGCGGCCAGGGTTCGCTGACCCCAAGCGGCGGCACCAACGCTGGCACCTTCAACACCGCGAATAACACCCTGAGCATCGCCACCAGCAAAAACGGCATCTTGGTGGTCAACCTCGACACCGGCGACTACATCTATACGTCGCAGAAAATCACCACCGTGGTGGTCACCGAGAACATCGGTTTCACCGTCAGCGACAACGACGGCGACCTGGCCAGCTCGACGCTGACGGTCAAGGTCATTCCGAATACGGCGCCGGTGGCGGGAGCTGATCACATCATCACCAACGTGTTCTCGGAAAACATCGTGGTGCCGGGCGAACTGCTACTAGGCAATGACATCGACGCGAACGGCGATGCGCTCAGCGCTACGCCAACCACATTCAAGACGGGTTGGAAGCTCACCGGCTCCGGTGCGATCAATTTCGACGGCGAGAACGATATCGTCGCCAATCAGAGCCTGGCCAACGTACGCAGCTCGTTTCTCACTAAAACCGGGACCATGACGGCTTTACTGGTGATCAGCGGCTATCTTGGGGCGGTGACCAACGACAATGCCAACGATGTAGACCTGATTACCGTCAAACTGAATCAGGGTGAGACCCTTAACCTGAATCATGATTTGGCGGCTGGTCGAATTAAAATGGAGTACTCGCTCAACGACGGCGCGTTCACAGCTATCAACGATGGCGGTGACATCATTGCTGGCGTTGACGGCACGTATCAGATCCGCGTGACCAACATCACGAACTCCTCCGGTAGCCAAAACACTCGAGATCGGGCGGAAGACTATAACCTCACCATGACGCTCAGCTACAACGGATCGCATGAGGTCATCCCGGACTTCGATGGCACCTACACCGCCAACGATAACCACGGCGGCAGCGGCACGGGCAACGTGACCATCAGCTACCAAGCCGGTCACACCCTCACCGGTACAGAACTTAACGACGTGCTGGTTGCCGGCGACGGCAACAACCTCCTCAATGCTGGCGACGGCAACGACGTGCTCACCGCAGGCTCAGGCAACAACGAAATGCATGGCGGCGCAGGCGATGACTTGCTCTACAGCGGTCCAGGCGCTGATGTGCTCGACGGCGGCACCGGCATCGATACCGCGAGCTACGCCCACGCCACGGCCGGGGTCACCGTTAATCTGGGCACCCTTGTCGGGCAAAACACGTTTGGCGCCGGGACGGATACCCTGACCAGCATCGAAAACCTCATCGGTTCGAACTTCAACGACAACCTGACCGGCGATAACAACAGCAACGTCATCACCGGAGGCCTGGGTAACGACGTGCTCAAAGGCGAGGGCGGCGACGACCTCTTGATAGGCGGTATGGGCAACAACACTCTCTCCGGGGGCGCAGGCACCGACACCTTCCAATGGCTCAACGGCAATAGCGGTCACGACCTCATCACCGACTTTACCCCCGGCACCGACAAGCTCGACCTGTCGCAACTGCTGCAAGGTGAAAACAGCACCACGGCGTCGCTCGACGACTACTTGCACTTCACCGTCACCGGCAGCGGTGCTTCACTCCTCACCAGCATCAACGTCAGTGCCACGGCCGGTGCGATACCGAACCAGACCATCGACCTGGCGGGCGTGGACCTTGCCGACCACTACGGCGTAACACCGGGGGCCGGAGGACTGGTAGGGGGGGCAGACACGGCGACCATCATCAACGGCATGCTCAACGACCATACCTTGAAGGTGGATACCGTGTGACCTGAGGACCTGGGGGAGCGAGCCTGCTCGCGATGGCGTGGATCATTCAACATGGATTTTGAATGTGAAACCGCTATCGCGCGCAGGCTCGTTTCTTTATGGATTCAGCTCATCTCAAGGCCCAGTTCCTCGGGCTTACATCGGCTCCGGTGGCCCGATCAATCGTCCCATGGCACCGAACACGCCCAACTCCTTGATCACCGCCAACTCCCCACGCGTCTCGACCATCTCCGCAATCAGCGGCAAATCAATGCTGTTGGTCGCGCGAAAAATGGCGTCGATGAACAGGCGTTTATCCGGTTGCTCATCGATGCTGCGGATATAGGCGCCGTCGATTTTCAGATAGGCCAACCCCAACTGGGTGAGGTTGCCGATCTGGCTGAAGCGCCCACCAAAGTGCTGCAGGCCGATGCGATAACCGGTGTTGAGCAGGCTGATGTTCAAACGATGCAGCTCCTCGGGAGACGGTAGCTGGCGCTCGTCGATTTCCAGGGTCAGCAGCGGTGCGAGTTCGGGAAGGGAGTCGAGCAGATCGAGGATTTCCCTCAACTGTGTCTGATCACTCAAGGTGCTCCCGGACAGGCTCAATGCCAAAGGCCAGCGATTAACCACCAGGTAATCCAGCGTGGCTTCCAGCATCGCCATGTCGAACCTTGCCGACCATCCGAACCGTTCGATCCACGGCAAAAAATGCCCGGCGGCAATTGCTTCGCCTTGTGGATCGAGCAACCGTGCCAGCACTTTGTGATGCAGTACCAGGCTGGTGTCAGCGCATTGCACGACCGGCTGGAAATACAGCTTCAATTTGCCCTCGTTCAGCGCCTCGTCGATCCAGGTCCGCCAGTCGTGTTGAGTGTGATTGACGGTCGTGTCGTGGTGACTCAGATGTATCCATGGGCGTTCGGGGTGCTGCCGTGCTTCGGTCAATGCCTGATCAAGCCGCAGCCATACATCACTCGCCGGCTCGCCGGGTCGGTAGGTGACGATGCCCAAATGAGCAACAGGCGTGCAGTCGCTGGAACCGGTCAAGCGCAGGTTTTCCAGGGTCGCGCTGACTTCCGTGGCCAGGCGTGCAGCCTCTTCGTTGTTCAGGCCGGGAGTCAGCAGGCTGAATTCACCGCCGCGATTACGCGCTGCCAGCCAGGTCCGCCGTTCCGGTAACTGGGTCAGGCGAGTGAGCAACTCAGCGACGGTGCCGATCAATGCATCGGTACGCTGACCGCCCAGGCGTTGATTGAGGCCGGCCAGGTTGTTGATCTGCAACATCAACAAGTGTCCGTCGCGGCTTTGTTCGCCGACCCGCAAATGATCGCCCAGTTGTTCGTCCAGCAAGCGGCGGTTGGCCAGCCCGGTCAGGTTATCCAGATACGCTTCAGCCTGAAGTTTTTCACTGCGCGCCGCCTCTTCGGCGAACAGGGCCTTGAGCTTTTCGACCATCTGGTTCATGGCCAGCACGACCCGTTTCAGTTCCGGTGTGCGCGGCAGTTTCGGCAGGCTGAGGAATTCGCGTTTGCTGATGGCTTCGGCCTGCCGGACCATATTGTCGAGTGGCCGAAGCTGTCGCCGCAGCAACCATGCGCCAAACACGGCGCTGAGCAGGCCGCACAGCAGCAACCAAATCAGGCTGCCAAGGGTGCTGTCCCAGAGCTTGGCCAGGGCAAACTGCGGATTGCTCAGCACTTCGACCCGCGCCACTTGCTCCCAGCCGCGCATGATCAGCGCATCGCCACCTTCGGGGCGCAGATGGACCAAGCGGACGAACCAGCGCGGCACACCGTCGATTTTCGTGGAGGTGCTGCGTTCCAGCATCGTCTGGTCATCCTTGATGTCAACGATGCGGATGGTACTGAAGTAACCGCTGTCAAAAATGGAACTGACCATCAGCTCCACCATCGCCGGGTCATCGATTTGCGTCGTCAGGGACAATCCCAGGGCAGTGGCTGCATCCTGGGCATGGGCGCGCAATTGGCTGAGCGTCTGCTCGCGCGAGCTTTCCAGGCTGACGAAAAAACTGCCGCTGAACGCCACCAGCAAGAACAGGCAGATGGCCAGAAACAACTGTTTGCGCAATGTCATGAAATGGCTCCTTGCTGTCGCGCCTAACCGTCGCCGACATCGAACCCTTCGGCCTGCATCTTTTTCAGCACATCCTGCCAGCGCGACAGTTTTTTCGAATCGCTGCTGCGCTGGCCACCGTTCTTGCCAGGCAGGTACAAGCCTTCAGCATTGAAGGCGTACACCGGCAACAGGTCTTTACGTTGGGAGGCAGGGCGGATGTCGCCGATCAGGTTGTCCAGCACCAGCGGTTCGGCCGTGGGGCTGCTGTAATAGGTCAGCACCATGTGTGCCTGGTTCTGATTCAAGGCCTTGACGTAGGTGATGCGCAGTTTTTCGCTGGGCACGCCGAGTTGGCGCAGGCTGAAATACTTGGCCAGGGCATAGTCCTCGCAGTCGGCGGCGCCTTTGCTCAAGGCCTCGACCGGCGTGGCCCAGTAGTCGGTCTGACGCCAGATGCGTGTGTCGTCCTGAAAATTCAGTTGCCCGTTGAAGAACCGATTGACCGCCGTGAGTTGCTCTCGCTCAGGTGCGCCGCGTTCGCCTTGCAGCATTTGGCTCCAGGCTTCGATCCGCCCTCGCGCCGGGCCAAGGGGGCCGTAGCGTTTTTCGGCTGATTGCAGGATTTGGGTGAAGTTCCAGTCGGCCTGGACGGCGTTGAGGGCGGCCAGCAGTAATAAACTGGCCAGCAGCCATCCACCGAACCGGAGTCGGAGCGCTGGCCATCCTGGACTACGCGGACCGCGGGGCATGTCGGGCTGCTCGAATGCAGATTGGTGAAGTCTAGGTGGTGTTTGTTACTAGTGCTCGGTTGAGTGATGGCGGCCTGACAGTCAACATCGATGTTGGATGTACTGGCCTCATCGCGAGCAAGCTTGCTCCTACAGGTTTTGTGTCGTTCGAATAGTTTGCGGTCGACGCAAAAACTGTAGGAGCTGGCTTGCCGGCGATGGCGGCCTGTCGGTCAGCATCGATGTTGGATGCACTGGCCTCATCGCGAGCAAGCTTGCTCCTAGAGGTTTGGTGCCAGTCGAGTAATTTGTGTGCCACACAAAAAACTGTAGGAGCTGGCTTGCCAGCGATGGCGGCCTGTCGGTCAGCATCGATGTTGGATGCACTGGCCTCATCGCGAGCAAGCTTGCTCCTACAGGTTTGGTGCCAGTCGAGTAATTTGTGTGCCACGCCAAAAACTGTAGGAGCTGGCTTGCCAGCGATGGCGGCCTGCCAGTCGACCTGATTTCGCGGATGTATCACTCCGTAGGAACTGCCGAAGGCTGCGATCTTTTGATCTTTCCTGTAAAAAACAGAGTCAAAAGATCGCAGCCTCGTTGCACTCGACAGCTCCTACAGGGGAACACAGACGCATCAGAACCAGGCCGATAGGCCGCCGCGGGCACGGAACGTCAACGCGCTTTGGTTGCTCCGGCTTTTCGAAAGTGACCCGCCGTAAGGGCGGAGCCAATAGCGGCCGTGACCGCAGCAACGGATATGTACTCCGACTCAGAATCTCAAGACTTGCGCAGAGTTTTCTGCCGCAGAATATAAATCGTCACCAACACCGCACTGGTCAGCATGAACCCCCGCGCCCAAGGCAACGGCACCAGATAGCAGGAAAACAGAATGCTGGCCCACATCAGGCCGATGGCATACACCTTGCCCTTGAGCGGTATGCCATTGCCATCGAGGTAGTCGCGAATCCACGGCCCGAGCCGCGGATGTTCCACCAGCCATTGATAGAAACGCGGCGAGCTGCGGGCGAAACAGGCGGCCGCCAGCAAGAGGAAAGGTGTGGTGGGCAGTACCGGCAGGAAAATTCCGATGACCCCCAACGCTACGCTCAACCAGCCGATGGCCAGCAGCACGTAGCGCAACATCAGGGGGCGGTTGCCTATGGGGTTGTCCATAGGCAGGACCTTAGTGGTGACGTGGTTTCAGAATTGCCGGTTTTTCGTCGGGTGCGTTGCACAGCAGGTACAGCGCAGTCAGGGCTTCCGGGATCTGCACGATCATGTCGTCCATCAGGTTGGCATCCTTGGCGATGTCTTCGAATTCTGGCTGTTCGTCGAACAGGCCCGAACCGACCATGATCGGCAGCAGCATTTCGCTGACTTCCTCTTCAGCGCTTTCGAACCAGGCCGCTTCGCGCAGGAACACACCTTCCATGAAGCCGATGCACCAGCCGCGCAGGTCGGAATCATCCGGGTCGTCGCCCAGGTCCAGATCGCATGGCAACTCGAACTCTTCATCGGAGGCCAGTTGACGAGCGATGTGCGCTTTGAGACCGATCAGGGTGGCTTCGATCTCTTCGCGCTGGGCTTCGCTGCTGTAATGCGGCTCTTCGGCGAAGAGGGCATCGATCCATTCGCGATCGGGAACGACCTCGGAACAGATCGACAGCGCGGTGAGGTAGCCGTGGGCGGCCACGTAGTCCAGCGCCTCGTCATGCAGTTCGTCGGCGTCGAGGAAGACTTGCAGGCGGGTTAGTTGCTCAGCGAAGGACATTAAAGGACTACCTTGGGGAATGTTCGATGCGGGAATTCTAGGCCTTCTTGAGCGCTTGGGCCAGCCGCACGGCATATTTGCCTCCCTATTAATGTAGGAGCTACCGAAGGCTGCGATCGTTTGATCTTGAAAAACAAAATCAAAAGATCGCAGCCTTCGGCAGCGCCTACCGGATCAGATTTGACTTATCAGCGGTGCCCTTCGCTGGACAGCGCTCGGGTATACTCGCGCGTTTTGTGATGCCCTGCGGGTCTCACGGCTGAAATGTGAAGCGTCATGCAATGCACCCTTACGATTTGTCGGTGCAGCATCGCGTGTTCTGAACCAGCCTTGCAGGGATGTTTCGGTGATTTTTGGAGTTTTTATGCTCGAACAGGCTCAACGCGTCCTCAAGGACATCTTCGGCTACGACAGTTTCCGTGGTCGCCAGGGTGCAATCATTGAGCGCGTGGCCAACGGCGGCGATGCCCTGGTCCTGATGCCTACCGGCGGCGGCAAATCCCTGTGCTTCCAGGTTCCGGCGCTGCTGCGCGACGGCCTGGCGGTGGTGGTGTCGCCACTGATCGCGTTGATGGACGACCAGGTTGCCACCCTCGAAGAACTGGGTGTGGCCGCTGCGGCGTTGAACTCCACGCTCAGCGCCGAGCAGCAGCGCGACCTCGCGGCCCGCATCAAGCGCGGAGAGGTGAAAATGCTCTACCTCGCCCCCGAACGCCTGGTCCAGCCGCGCATGTTGTCGTTCCTGCAAGGGCTGAACATTGCCTTGTTCGCCATCGACGAAGCCCACTGCGTATCGCAATGGGGCCACGACTTCCGCCCGGAATACCTGCAATTGGGCCAGTTGGCGGAAATTTTCCCCGATGTGCCGCGCATCGCCCTGACCGCCACTGCCGACAAGCGCACCCGCGAAGAAATCGTCACTCGCCTGCATTTGCAGAATGCCGAGCGCTTTCTGTCGAGCTTCGACCGACCTAACATCTTCTATCGCATCGTGCCCAAGGAACAGCCGCGCAAGCAGTTGCTGGCGTTCCTCGCCGAGCGGCGCAGCGATGCGGGCATCGTCTACTGCCTGTCGCGCAAGAAAGTCGAGGAAGTCGCGGCGTTTCTCAGCGAGCAAGGCTTTCCCGCATTGCCGTATCACGCCGGTCTGCCGAACGATCTGCGCGCCTTTAACCAGAAGCGCTTCCTCAACGAGGAAGGCCTGATCATGGTCGCCACCGTCGCATTCGGCATGGGCATCGATAAACCGAACGTGCGGTTTGTCGCTCACCTTGATTTGCCGAAATCCCTTGAAGCCTATTACCAGGAAACCGGTCGCGGCGGTCGTGATGGCCTGCCGGCGGATGCGTGGATGGCCTACGGCCTGCAAGACGTGGTGATGCTCAAACAGATGTTGCAGAACTCCGAAGGTGACGAGCGTCACAAGCGCCTGGAGCAACACAAGCTCGATGCGATGCTGTCGCTATGCGAGGAAACCCGTTGCCGTCGCCAGACCCTGTTGGCCTACTTCGACGAAGACATGCCCGAGCCGTGCGGCCATTGCGACAACTGTGTCGACGGCGTGCAGACCTGGGACGCCACCGAACCGGCGCGTCAGGCGCTCTCGGCGATTTACCGCACCGGCCAGCGCTATGGCGTCGGGCATCTGGTGGATGTGTTGTTGGGCAAGGACAACGAAAAAGTCCGCAGTTTCGGCCATCAGCACCTGTCGGTGTTCGGGGTCGGCAAGGCGCGGGCCGAGGGCGAATGGCGCTCGCTGTTCCGGCAGTTGGTGGCTCGCGGGCTGGCCGATGTCGACCATGAAGGGTATGGCGGTCTGCGCTTGAGCGATTCGTGTCGGCCGCTGCTCAAGGGGGAAGTGACCCTGGAGCTGCGCCGCGACCTCAAGGCACAAACCACAGCCAAGAGCAGCAAGAGCCAGGCGAGTCAGCTGGTCCGTGGTGAAGAGCGCGAACAATGGGAAGCCTTGCGCGCCTTGCGTCGCAAACTCGCCGAAGAACATGGCGTGCCACCGTACGTCATCTTCCCCGACTCGACCCTGCTGGAAATGCTGCGCAGCCAACCGACTTCGCTGGCACAAATGGCCACGGTCAGCGGCGTCGGCGCACGCAAGCTGGAACGCTATGGCGAGGCCTTCCTCGAAGTGCTCGGCGGTCAGGTCGAGGCACCGAAGGTGGTGGCCGATGTGCGTCACGAGCTGATCACACTGGCTCGCGCCGGCATGACGCCGGTGCAGATCGCCGGTCAGTTGCAGTGCTCGGAAAAGAACGTCTACACCATGCTGGCCGAAGCGATCGGCAAGCAGCAGCTGTCGCTCGAACAGGCGCTGGATCTGCCTGAGGATCTGATGGGCGAAGTCCAGGACGCGTTCCTCGACGGCGAAGGCGAGTTGCCGCCGGTTTCCGAGATATCCGCGCTGTTTGCCGGCAGGGTGCCGGAAGGGGTGTTGTACTGCGTCCGGGCAGCGTTGCAGTCTGAATTCGAGATTTGATTGATCCATACAGGTGATGTAACGATTCACCAAGGAACAAGCCTTGCTTCATTCCAAGGCTCATGATTAGCTGGCTAATAATTAGTTTTCCTCTATTTCAGTCTAATCATGAGTGTTTTATGCCGTTAACCGAACCGCACCGATTTGGCATGCAACTGGCGCAGATGTCTCGCGGCTGGCGTGCCGAACTGGATCGTCGCCTGGCTGGCCTGGGGCTGTCCCAGGCGCGTTGGCTGGTGCTGCTGCATCTGGCCCGTTTTGAAGACGCGCCGACCCAACGTGAGCTGGCGCAAAGTGTTGGTGTCGAAGGGCCGACCCTGGCCCGGTTGCTTGACAGCCTCGAAGGGCAGGGCCTGGTGCAACGCCAGGCAGTGTTGGAAGACCGTCGGGCGAAAAAAATTGTCCTCTGCGCTCCGGCGCTTCCCCTGATTGAACAAATTGAAACCATTGCCAATCAGCTTCGTCTCGAATTGTTCGAAGGCGTGGACGAGGCGGATCTCAAGGTCTGCATGCGGGTTCACGGGCACATTCTGGCCAACCTGGAAAAATCTTGAGGCATAACAAACCGTCAGGCTTTTGAGCGACAGCGTTGCGCGGACTATAAGAACTACTTGGCAATATCGTGTTCGTACCGGATGTGCGAATACGTGCGGGTCGGTTCTCGTAATCTAAAGGATGCTCATGTTCAAGCGTTGGCGGTTGGTTTTGCGCGGTGGTGGTCGCCTGTTTCTGGTCGGGGCCGCCGTCACTTACTCGGCATTGGCACCTGCGTTGGGCCTGGGTGAAATCACCCTGCATTCGGCGCTGAATCAGCCGTTGCGTGCCGAGATTGCGCTGGTGGATGCCTCAGGGCTTGAAGAGGGCGATTTGTCGGTCAGGCTCGCGACGGAAGATGAGTTCAGCCGCGCCGGGGTTGATCGCGCACCGTTCCTCCATCATCTGACGTTCACCCCGGTCCTGCGCGGCAATCGCAGCCTGATCCAGGTGACCTCCAGCAAACCGGTCAACGAGCCCTTCCTGGACTTCCTCGTGCAACTCGATCAGCCCAATGGTCGATTGGTGCGTGAATACACCGTGCTGATCGATCCGCCAGGCTCACCGGAGATTGTTCCCGCCACGGATGAGCCGGTTTTCAGCCCTTCGTCTTCTGCCTTCCCCCGCGTGGAACCGTCCGTCGTGGCGCCACTGGCGACGAAAACTCCATCGCTGAAAACCGAGCCTGCATCATTCGTGTCAGAGCCGGAAACGGGCCCCGCTGCCGAGCAACTGGCGGCCAGTGTCCTGCAAAACCGACAGCTGCAAACCACTGTCGATGAACTCACAGCAAAGCTTCAAAGGCAGGACAAGGAGATTGCTGTCCAGCAAAAGCAGCTGGCCGAGCAACAATCGCAATTGTTGGCGCTCAAGAGTCTGCAAGCCGAGCCGGTTCCACTCAACCCCGACGCGCTTGAAGAACCCGGCACGGACTGGCTGCAGGCCGCCCGGTATCCAATGATGGCGGCGTTGCTGGTGTTGGGCTGGTTGATGCTTCGCCAGCGTCGCCGCGCTCAATCCGAGCCCGAGGGGGCGATGGATGAACTTCGGGGGCAGGAGCCTGTGATGCAATCGACTCCCGTGCATTACGAATCTCCTGCGGATCAGGAGCATCAGCAGCTTACGTATTTCTCCCCGGCCACTGAGACAACGATGGCCGCTGCGGCCCCACCCGAAGATGTGCCCGACGACACCTCTCGGCTAAACATTGATCAGCTGACCATGGACTCAAGTTGGGAGCTGATCAATCCGTACGCAAATGCCAAACCCGTCACCTTGAGCGAGCACGAAGCAACAATGGAGTGGGTATTGGAGGCCGATCCGCAGCCACGGGATGACCTCAAGCGTTCAGCTCCGGAGCTGCAAGCCGGGCTATCATAGCGGCGTCCTCAGACTTGGAGTTTCGCCCGCCATGACCGCCAGCAAACCGGAAATCATCATCACCTATTGCACCCAATGCCAGTGGCTGTTGCGCGCAGCGTGGCTGGCGCAGGAACTGCTCAGCACGTTCGGTGATGACCTGGGCAAAGTGTCCCTGGTGCCCGGCACGGGCGGGGTCTTTCATGTTTTTTGTAACGATGTACAGATCTGGGAACGCAAGGCGGACGGTGGTTTTCCTGAAGCCAAGGTCCTCAAGCAGCGGGTCCGTGATCAGATCGATCCGGACCGCGACCTCGGGCACAACGACCGTACTCAGTGAGACGAGGCCTGTGCCACAGGTGCTTTCTTGGGAGAACCGCCTGAGAGTCTGCTGGACACCACGATCGCCACGATGATCAAGGCGCCGCCGAGCAGCATGCGCAGGGTCGGATTTTCATCGAACAACAGCCATGCCATGGTGATGCCGTATACCGGCTCCAGGGCAAACACCACGGCGGCGGTGCGCGCCTTGATCACCGCGAGGCTGGCGACAAACAGGCTATGGGCGACACCGGTGCAGAACACGCCGAGCAGACCGATCCACAGCCAGTCGAGGGCTCGCACTTCACTCAACTGCGGTGCGGCGACCGGCAGCAGGCACACGGCGACTACCACGTTCTGACACAGGGCTGCCTGCACGGCCGGGATTCGTCCGGAGCTGGCGCGGTTAGTCAGTGACAGCAGGGCGAACAGCAAACCGGAAGCCACTGCCCACAGCAGGCCAGTGGTGGCGCCGCTGGCCAGGTCAAAATCAGGTGTCACCAGCACCAGGCCGACGCTGACCAGCACCACCAGCAGAATCTCATTGGCACGGATGCGCTCGCGGAAGATCAGCCCTTCGAGGATCACGGTAAACGCCGGAAAACTGGCAAAACCCAGCGTCGCAATCGCCACGCCCGCGACTTTTACCGCAATGAAGAAACTCACCCAGTGCCCGGCCAGCAACAAACCACTGAGCAACAGGCGTCGCCAATCCACGGCTTCGAGCCTTTGCCAGCGCGTCTGGCTGGCGAACCGGGCAAAAAACGCCAGGGCCAACACGGCGAAGGCGGCACGACCAAAAACGATGACTGCCGGAGAGGCGGCAGCAAGTTTGCCAAACACGCCGGTCAGGCCAAACATCAGTGCGCCGATATGCAGGGCGCCAAGGGCAGTACGGGGAGTCATTGCGATCCTTAACAGTAAAATCATGTAGGCGCTGACGGAGGCTGCGATCTTTTGATCTTGATCTTGAAAAAAACAACGTCAAAAGATCGTAGCCTCCGGCAGCTCCTACATTGAACCGTGCGGCCCCGTGGTGTCTGTCGGCAAACTAGCGTTTTTTGTCGCCAGCCTCGCGCCGCAGTTTGCCGGGCGATGCGCCGAACTCCCGGAGCACCGCTGCCGCAAACGCACTCTGCGAGCTGTAACCGACCCGACAGGCAATCTCGCCAATGGGCAGCGCTGAGGTGCGCAGTAGATCCACGGCGATGTGCAGGCGCCGGCTGCGGATGTAATCCATCGGCGTCTGCCCGCATTCGGTCACGAATCGTGCGTGCAAACGAGCGCTGGAGAGCCCGGCCACGCGGGCCAGGTCGGCCACTTGCAGCGGATAGGCTGCGTACTGATCGATGTGCGCATTCAGCGCGGCATACGGCAGGCGCCGACCGCCGACGGTTTCGGCTCTGGCCTTGTTGAGACTGGCCAGCAGCAAGACTGCGCCCTGTTGCGCAATCAGCGGATCATCGACCGGACTGTTCGCCAGCCACTGGACCAGTTGGCTTTGCCCGGCATCCAGTGCCAACCGGCCGGCATTGTCGAGCAGGCGCCGACTGGAATCTGCGTGATCCCCCAGCGACTGGGCCACCCACTGTTCGCTGGGCACGTCCAGCACCAGACAACGGCTGCCATTGGCGCTGCCGCACGCGTGATGCGCGCCGGACGGTATCACCACGAAGCTCTGCTGAACCACCTGACTGCCATGGCCGCCGACCTCGAAATCCAGGGCGCCCGACAGCCCGAACACCAGTTGCGCATGTTCGTGGCTGTGAACGATCAGGTCGTGGCTGTACTGGCGTAGCGTGAGGATCGGTCTCATCGCAGGTCTCCCGGATTAGGCGGCCAGTCTACACCGAGTCGGGTTGCAAACGCTGTCACGGGACTGACTTGGCGCTGTCATGGACCATTAACCGGTCCGGCGCAAACTTGCCAAAACTTGCCAGAGGGTTGCCCATGACCAGCGCCGAGCTCGCCAAACCTACCCGTAAGCAACGCGTGCGAACTTTGTGGATTTCCGACGTGCATTTGGGCACCCGGGATTGTCAGGCTGAACACCTGTCGCAGTTTCTCAAGGGCTACCACGCGGACAAGGTTTACCTGGTCGGCGACATCATCGACGGCTGGAAACTGCGCGGTGGCATGTATTGGCCCCAGGCGCATACCAATGTGATCCGCCGCTTGTTGACCATGAGCAAGCGTGGCACCGAGGTGATTTATGTCACCGGCAACCACGACGAATTCCTGCGTCGTTATTCAAAGCTGATTCTGGGTAACATCCAGTTGGTGGATGAAGCCGTGCACGTCACCGCCGATGGCCGGCATCTGCTGGTGATCCATGGCGACCAGTTCGATGTGATCACCCGCTACCACCGCTGGCTGGCATTCCTCGGCGACTCGGCCTACGAATTTACCCTGACCCTCAATCGCTGGCTCAACCATTGGCGTGCGCGTTACGGCTACGGTTATTGGTCGCTGTCGGCGTATCTCAAGCACAAGGTCAAAACCGCGGTCAGCTTTATCAGCGACTTCGAAGAAGCCATCGCCCATGAGTGCGTCAAGCGCGAGCTGCACGGCGTGGTGTGCGGGCACATTCACCATGCCGAGATCCGCAAGGTGGGCGGGGTGGATTACCTCAATTGCGGGGATTGGGTGGAGTCGTGCACGGCGTTGATCGAGCACTGGGATGGCACGATCGAGTTGTATCGGTTGGCGGATGCCCAGGCGCGGGAGGCGCAGTTGAAAGCTTCGAAAGTCGCAGAACTGGCTTGAAAAGATCGCTGCCGCAGGCTGCGATCTTTTGACTTCAGGCTGGCGAATGTTCTTCCATCGCCGCTTTGTAGATCGAGTTCTTCGGCTGCGCAAACAACCGCTCCATCATCGGCTCGAAGAAGCTCAGCGGCAGCGTGTCATACGCCGGATCAAACGCCGCGGCATCGTATTTGGCGCAGAACTCGGCCGTCGCCTGAAACTGCGGATGGTCCTTGAATTGCTCGCGCAGGTGCCGGTCCATGCCCAGGTGATGGAAGAAATAGTAACCCTGGAAAATCCCGTGTTTCTCCACCATCCATAAACACTCGGCGCTGACGAATGGCTTGAGGATCGCCGCCGCAATGTCCGGGTGGTTAAAGGAACCCAGCGTGTCGCCGATATCGTGAAGAAGGGCGCAAACCACGTACTCTTCGTCGCGGCCATCGCGCCAGGCGCGGGTGGCGGTTTGCAGGGAGTGTGTGAGGCGATCCACCGGGAACCCGCCAAAGTCACCCTCCAGCAACTTCAGGTGCGCCACAATCCGGGTCGGCAATTGTCGGGCGTAGGCACTGAAATCTGCGGCGATGATCGCCCAGTCTTCTTCGGTACCATCCTTCATGTGGGTGAAGCGGGCATTGGCATTCATCGGCAGGTCTCTTTTGACGGCGTGTGACTAGAACGGAACGCGCCCCAGAATCATGTCCCGGTACATGACGAAGTCACCGAGCAGGCTATAAAAGGGATGTTGAAACGTCGCAGGACGATTCTTTTCGAAGAAGAAGTGCCCGCCCCAGGCGAAGCTGTAACCCGCCAGGGGCAGGGCCCACAACAGCATCCAGGCACCACGACCGATGGTCAGCGCGAGAATGAAAATGACCAGGGTTGTGCCGATAAAATGCAATCGTCGGCAGGTACTGTCACTGTGTTCGCTGAGGTAGTACGGGTAGAACTCAGCGAAGCTGTTGAAGCGCTTGATGTTTTCCACGACTGCGATCTCTGTGGTTGTTGTTTCTGATGACAACTTGTTCTGTGGGTAGCTTATTTGAGTCTAGAGTGATCAGTGGCATCAGCCAGTGACAATAGGCGCCACTTTACTATCCTTCGACAATCAGCCGCCTCGAGACGGCTCACCAAGACAGAAAACGCCATGAGCGAACGAACGACCTCTGCAAGCTGGGCGATGGGGATTGTCAAAGCGCTGGAGATGGACGGCCTGGATTGCCGGGTTCTGTTCAAGCAGCTGGGGCTCGACTATGCGGCACTGGATGATCCGGATGCCCGCTTCCCACAGGATTCCATGACACGGCTGTGGCAACGCGCGGTCGAGTTGTCCGGCAACCCGGCCATTGGCCTGAACATGGGCAAAGTGGTGCGGCCTGCGCAATTTCACGTGGCGGGCTACGCCTTGATGTCCAGCCAGACCCTGGCCGAAGGCTTCCAGCGCCTGGTGCGGTTTCAGCGCATCATCGCCGAAAGTGCCGACCTGAGTTTCAAGCTGCTGGACGAAGGTTACGCGCTGATTCTGACGGTGCACGGCGATCATCTTCCGCCGACCCGACAAAGCGCCGAAGCTTCGCTGGCCTGTGCGCTGGCCCTGTGCGGCTGGCTGACCGGGCGGACGTTGCAACCACGCAAAGTGCTGGTTCAGGGCGATCAGCCGGTCGACCTGGAACCGTACAAGCAAGCCTTCCATGCGCCGCTGGTGTTCAGTGCGCCTTACGATGCGCTGATCTTCGAACGCTCGGACATGGAAGCGCCGCTACCGACGGCCAACGAGGCCATGGCGTTGCTGCATGATCGTTTTGCCGGTGAATACCTGGCGCGCTTTTCGGAAAGCCGTGTGACTCACAAGGCGCGGCAGGTGTTGTGTCGTCTGTTGCCTCAAGGGGAGCCCAAGCGCGACACCGTGGCGCAGACGCTGCATTTGTCCCAGCGAACCTTGCAGCGTCGCTTGCAGGAAGAGGGCACGAGTTTCCAGGTGTTGCTCGACGATACCCGACGCGAATTGGCCGAGCAGTATCTGGCGCAACCGAACATGACCTTGCTGGAAATTGCCTATCTGCTGGGGTTCGCCGATCCGAGCAACTTCTTCCGCGCCTTCCGCCGCTGGTTCGATGCCACACCCGGCGAGTACCGGATGCGGCTATTGCAAGCGCCTGCGGCGATCAATGACGCCAAAATGCCGGAATACACAGCACAAACACAGTAATGATTTCCAGTCGGCCCAGCAGCATGCCGGCCGACAGAATCCACTTGGCGGCGTCCGGCAGGGTGGCGAAATTGCCTGCCGGGCCGATGGTTTCGCCCAAGCCCGGGCCGACGCCGGACACGGTGCTGGCCGCGCCGGTCAACGCAGTCATCCAGTCCACACCGAGCAGCGACAGCAGCAGTGCGATCACACAGATGGTGATGGCAAAGAAGAACGAAAACGTCAGGATCGAACGCACGATCTCTTCGTCCAGCCGGTGGCCGTTGTACTTCTGCTTGATCACCGCTCGCGGGTGAATCAGCTGGTTAAGGTTGGCCTTGAGCAGGATGTAGGCGACCTGGAAGCGGAAAATCTTGATCCCGCCAGCGGTCGAACCCGAGCAACCGCCGACAAAGCCCAGATAAAAGAACAGCATCAGCGAGAAATTGCCCCACAGGCTGTAGTCCCCCAGCGCAAAACCGGTCGTGGTCACGACCGACGTCACGTTCAGCGCCACATGCCGCAGCGCGTCCAGCCAATGCATCTGGGTGGTCCACCAGTACCAGGTGCCGAGTACCAGCCAGGTCACCAGCAACATGCCGAGCAAGCCCTGCACCTGTTGGTCCTTGATCAGCGCCTTACGGTTGCCACGCAACGTCGCGACATACAGGGTGAACGGCAGGGCGCCGAGAATCATGATGACGATCGCCACCCAATGCACCGCTGGCTGCGGCCACTTGGCCAAGGACTGGTCGGAGGTGGAGAAACCGCCGGTGGAAATCGCCGACATCGCGTGGTTGATCGCATCGAACGGGCTCATCCCGGCCCACCAGAATGCCAGGCTGCCGAAAATGGTAATGCCGACATAGGCTGCCACGATCAGGCGCGCCACCATGTGCGAGCGGGGCATGACTTTTTCCGATCGATCCGACGATTCGGTCTGAAACAGCCGCATGCCACCAATGCGCAAGAGCGGCAGAATCGCGACCGCCATGCCGATAAAGCCGATGCCGCCGATCCAGTGCAGCAACGAGCGCCACATCAGGATACCGGGGGACATGGTGTCCAGGCCGTTGAGCACGGTCGCGCCGGTGGCGGTGATGCCGGACATGCTTTCAAAGAAGGAGTCGGTGTAGCTGATGTGCTGAGTAAGCAGGAATGGCAGCGCCGCGAAGATGCACACCACCAGCCAGCTGCTCACGGTCAGCAGGTACATGTCCCGCGGGCGCAGGTGAATGTGCTCGGGACGCCCCGGAATCACCAGCGCCAGACCGGCGACAAAGGTGATCATGCTGGCCCAGAGGAACGATGTCAGGTCGCTGGTGCGGTCAAAGATGACCAGCGTGGCCATGGGCACGACCATGGCAATCGCCAGCGTGATCAGGAAGATGCCGATGATGAAACCAATGATCCGTAAGGTCGGCAACGCCATGAGGTCCGCTCGGCTGAAGTAAGGAAGGGCGCCATTCTACCTGCGAGGCGGGGCATGTAAACCGCACTGCGGTGGTAGTTACAGCTAGAATAGCCGCACAAATTTTTCAGGAGGTGGCCGATGCAGGCTCTCGACGCTTTGCTCAACCGTGTTTCCGTCCCACGACTGCTTGATCCGGCACCGACCGCGGAGCAACGTGAAGTGCTGTTTGGCGCCGCCATGCGGGCACCGGACCACGGCCATTTGCAGCCTTGGCGCTTCCTGACGGTGGAAGGCGCGGCACGTGAGCAAATGGGCGAGTTGCTCGCCGAAGCGGCAAGACTGCAGGACAGCGAAGTCACCGAAGCGGCCATCGACAAGGCGCGCAACGGTCCGCTGCGGGCACCGTTGGTGGTCGTGGTGATTGCTCGCGTGCAGGATCACGTCAAATACCCTAAGTCCGAGCAACTGCTGGCGGCGGGTTGTGCAGCCCACGGGATTTTGCTGGCGGCGTATGCCCAAGGCATCGGCGCGGTATGGCGTACCGGTGACCTGGCGTATTCGTCGCATGTGGCCAAGGGTTTGGGATTGGCGGAAGGGGAGGAAGTGATTGCTTTCCTTTATCTGGGTACACCGCAGAAAGAACCGCGAGTGGCCGAGAAGGTCGACCTGGCCGAGTTCGTCAGCGCCTGGCCCGGTAAAGCCTAAAGATCAACAGATCGCAGCGCTTACAACGGCGCAACAGCCCCCGGCACCAACGGCAATTCCAGGCTGGCAATAAACCCGCCTTCAGGATGGTTGGCCAGCGCCAGGCTGCCGCCATGCCGTTCTGCCGCACGCCGTGCAATGGCTAGCCCCAGGCCATGTCCGGCGGTGGTTTGCCCGGGGGCGCGGTAGAACGGCTCGCCGAGCTGACTCAAGTGCTCGGCATCCACTCCAGGCCCATGATCGCGCACTGTCACCACAATGCGTTCGCCCTGGCGCAAGGCCTGTATTTCGATGGGCATGCCACCTGCCGGGTTGAAACGCTGGGCATTTCGCAGCAGGTTGTCCACGGCCCGTTCGATCATGGTCGGCCAGCCTTTGAGGTTCAGTTGCGGCTCGGCTTCGAGATGGACAAGCTGATCCGGTGAGGCCAGTTGCGCATCCTTTTGCAGGGTGGTGAGCAACGCGTTGAGGTCCACCTCTTCCGCACTGGCGTTGTCGGAATCGACCCGCGCCAACACTAGGATTTCGCTGATCAGCGCTTCCAGGCGATCGCACTCGCGGGTCAGGCGCGGCCACAGCTGTTCGCGTTCTTGCGGAGTGGCCCGCTCGGCCAGTGCCAAGGCGATGCGCAAACGAGCGAGGGGAGAGCGCAGCTCGTGGGACACGTCGCGCAGCAATTGCCGCTGACTGCCGATCAGGCTTTGCAGGCGCGCGCCCATGCGGTTGAAATCGTTGGCCAGTACGCCGAACTCGTCGCGGCGGTTAGCCAGTTTCACCAGGCTGTTTTGTTGATAGGTGGTTTGGCCGAGGTCATGCACCGCGCCGCGCAGGCGACTGAGCGGGCGGGTGATGGAAAAGGTCACCAGCAGGCTGAATAAAGTCAGCACCACCAAGGCAATACCCAGCGCACTCAACGGCCATAACAGGCTTTCGCGGTGCCAGGCGTCCAGTTCCGGGTGGGGGATGCGGTAGATCAGCAGGTAGGTGTCGCCGGTTTTTTCGCTGGTGTATTCATCGGTCAGGCGTCGCCATGGCAGGCGTCGGTCTTCGTTATTCTGCCGCGCTTCGAACGCTGCGGCGCGACGAGGGAATGTGCCGCGCACCACCGGGTCGCCACTTTCGTTGAGCACCTGAACGTCAATGTGATACTGACGTTTGCGTTGCTGAAGAAGGTCCTGGGCGGCCTCTTCGCCTTCGGACTCGTAAGTCTGCGTCCACTGTTCGGGCAGCGTGTTGAGGCCCGGGTGACGGCTGAGAATCCATGCGTCCTGATTGAGCATGTGCCCGAGCAGAATGGACAACCCTGCAACCAGAGCGATGGCCAACCAGAAGCTGGCCAGAATACGCCAGAACAATGAACGCACAGAAAATCCTCGAAACGTGTGGGAGCGAGCCTGCTCGCTCCCACATTAGATCAAACGCATGCGACCCAACGCGGTTGAGTCGTTGGGTCCGGGGTTAACGCATTATTGCGCCTTTTGCGGTTGTTGCGCTTTCCAGGCCTTGAACTCGGTCCATTCAGCGCGACGCTCAGCCTGTTTCTTCTGGATTTCGTCGAATTCTTTCTGCTGATCCGGTTTCAACAAGGCGCGTACATCCGCTTCCGCTTTTTTGTGGTTCGCGGTCATCTCGTCTTTCATGGCTTTCTGGTCGGCTGGCGAGAGCTTCTCCAGGTATTTGTCGACCACTTGCTTACGCTCGTGCATTTGCTCGCCCATGATCTTGCGGATCTGCTCGCGCTGTTCGCGGCTCAGGTCCAGCTGGCTGTACGGGCCTTTGCCGTGCATGCCGTGCATCTGACCGCCGTGGCGCGAACCGTCCATCGAGCCATCCATCGGGCCTGCGCCTTCGGGCATGGCCATGGCAACGGTCGGCAGGGCGGCAGCGAACATCAGAGCGATAAGAGTCTTGCGCATGGTGTATCTCCTTGTCTCGTTCCCGGTACGTTCCGGATGAGTGCAGATTACGGAGATCAAGGTCAGCGGCGGTCAGCGGAGTGTAAGGCTTGGGTAAAGATGGTTTTCTATGTCCCTGACAAAACATCCCTGTAGGAGCCGGCTTGCTGGCGAAGGGGCCTTGAGGCCATCAAAAGCTTCGCTGGCAAGCCAGCTCCTACAGGGGGCGTGTTTCGTCAGAGGCTGTAGTAGTAACCGCGGCTGCGAAGGGCAACGATGCGCGGTCGGCCATCGGCGTGCGGGCCGATTTTTTTGCGCAGGTTGCTGACGTGCATGTCCAGGCTGCGGTCGTACAGGGTCAGCTTGCGGCCGAGGGCGATTTGCGCCAGTTCCTGCTTGTCCAGAGGCTCGCCGGGTTGCTTGAGCAAGGCTTCGAGCAGGCGACTTTCAGAGACGGTGAGGATGTATTCCTGTTGATCGATGCTGACCACGCCGCGCACCGGGCTGAAACACAGGTCGCCCAGTTCCATCTGGCTGGACACCGCCGCCGGATGGCTGCGGCGCAACACCGCACGCAGGCGGGCGGTCAGTTCCCGCGGATCGCAGGGTTTGGCCAGGTAATCGTCGGCGCCGAGTTCCAGGCCGAGGATGCGGTCCAGCGGTTCGCCCCGGGCCGAGAGCATCAGCACCGGCAGATCCGGATGATCGCTGCGCAATTGCTTGAGCAGTTCCAGGCCGCTGCCGTCGGGCAGCATCACATCCAGCACCACGGCCGCCGGGGAGGCCTCCGCCAGTGCACGCCGCGCACTCTGGCCGTCGTGACAGGCGCGAACCTGAAATCCTTCCTGGCTCAGCCAACTGCCCAGGAGCTCACACAGCTCCTGGTCATCATCAATCAGTAACAGCTCGCTCATGACTCACTCAATTTAGCCATTGTCGACGTTTTCGACTTGCCCCACTGGCGAAGATACCGCAGAGCAGAGCCAATAGCGCTACCCCGGCGCCGATCACGAACCATTGTTGCTGATCGGTCAACCAGCGTGGCACCGAACTGCCGGCCTGGGCTTCCTTGAGTTGCAGCTTCAGTCGCTGGTTCTCTTGGCGCAACCGGGCCAGTTGGGCGCTTTCGCGCTCGCCATCGGCATTCTGCAGTTGTTTGCTCAGTTCTTCCCGTTGCCGCTCGCTGTCTTTCAAGCGTTGCTGCAATTCATTGATCTGGCTGCCGGCGCTCAAGGACAGCGGCGTGGAATGACCTTCCTCGGCGCTTTCTTCACCGTGGGCGGGTGCCATGATCGACAACGTGACTAACATCAGACACAACGGACCTTTGCGCATCGCGACTCCTGATTCCAATACGAGTATTGGGCAAGTTGTCGGCCGGCAAACGAGAATAATGAGCGATTGAGAACGCGATGAACCAATAAGGTTCACCGCGTGGAGAGGTGTTACGGCAGGACTTGCTTGAACGGCTTGACCAGAACGTTGGCGTAGACGCCTGCGGCGATGTACGGATCTGCGTCGGCCCAGGCTTGTGCGGCGCTCAGGGAGTCGAACTCGGCGACGATCAGGCTGCCGGTGAAACCCGCAGCGCCTGGATCATTGCTGTCGATCGCCGGGTGTGGACCGGCCAAAACGATGCGACCTTCACCTTTGAGCACTTGCAGGCGCTCAAGGTGTGCAGGCCGTGCGGCCAGGCGGGCTTCCAGGGAGTTGGCGACGTCTGTGGCAATGATTGCGTAAAGCATGTCAGTCCTCGGTTTTAGGCGTTGTGGTATCGGCATCATGCAGATGGCGGGACAGGTAGATGCCCTGGCCAACCAGGAACAGCAAAGTCATGCCCAGGCTGCCGAAGACTTTGAAGTCGACCCAGTAGCTCTGGAAGGTGAACGCGACAAACAGGTTGGCGGCACCGCAAAACAGGAAAAAACCGATCCAGGCGATGTTCAGGCGCGTCCAGACCGGCTCCGGCAGGGTCAGTGCATGGCCCATGATGCGCTTGATCAGCAGGCTGTCACCGATGAAGTGGCTGCCGATGAATGCCAGCGCGAACAGCCAGTTGACCACCGGGGCTTTCCATTTCAGGAACGTCTCGCTGTGGAAGGCCAGCGTCAGGCTACCGAAGACCAGGCAGGCGATCAGCGTCAGCCACTGGCTCTTCTCCAGCTTGCGCTGTTTGATGAACAGCGTGCCGTAAACCGCCAGCGAACTGATGATCAGCATGGCCGTGGCGCTGTAAATACCGCCTACAGTTACCTCATGACCGGCAATGTCGACGACCCGTGGATCGATTTTGAAGACGATGAAAAACAGCAGGAGCGGGATGAAATCGATGAATTGTTTCACAGTGGCAGCCAGAAGCAGGATGTGGCGGCATAATAACAAACATATGGGCGCGCGATAGCGCCAGCTGATTTGAGGTTACAAAGCCCTGTGAATGTTGATTTGCACTGCCATAGCACGGCCTCCGATGGCGCCCTGGCGCCTGCGGTTCTGGTTGCGCGTGCGTTCGAGAACGGCGTGCGAGTCCTGGCCCTGACCGATCACGACACCCTCGAAGGCCTCGCCGAGGCGCGCAGCGCTGCGGATGCGCTGGGAATGCAACTGGTCAACGGGGTCGAATTGTCCTGCACCTGGGGCGGCGCCACCATTCACGTGCTTGGCTATGGTTTCGACGTCAACGCCGCGCCGTTGGTCGAAGCGATCGCCAAATTGCACGATGGGCGCTGGCTGCGTTCCGAAGAGATCAGCCGAAAACTGGCGCTCAAAGGCATGCCGGGGGCGCTCGAAGGTGCCCGGTCGATACAGCAGGAGCTGGGCGACAGCGGCAACGCACCGGCCCGCCCGCACTTTGCCGACTGGATGGTCCGTGAAGGTTTCGTCAAGGATCGCGCCGAAGCGTTTCGCAAATGGCTGGGCGCCGGCAAGCTGGGCGACGTCAAGCAACACTGGCCGACGCTGGAAGACACCGTCGAAACCCTGCGCGCGGCCAAGGCCTGGGTCAGTCTTGCTCACCCATGGCACTACGAATTCACTCGCAGCAAGCGCCGCCGCCTGATTGCCGACTATATTCAAGCAGGTGGCCACGCCATCGAAGTGGTCAATGGTTACCAGCCCGCCGAGCAAGTGGGCAGCCTGGCCATTCTGGCCCGTGAATTCGGTCTGCTGGTCAGCGCCGGCAGTGATTTTCATGGTCCGGGAGGCTGGTCAGAGATCGGTGAGTACCGCCCGCTCCCGGAGGATCTGCCGCCACTTTGGTGCCGATTCAAACATGACCCAGTTATTGCCGCCGTCTGAACAGGTAGAAAATGTGAGTCAATTTTTCCAGATTCATCCGGAAAACCCGCAAGCGCGCCTGATCAAACAGGCAGTCGAGATCATCCGCAGCGGCGGGGTGGTGGTTTATCCCACAGACTCGTCCTACGCCATTGGTTGCCAGATCGGCGACAAGGTTGCCGTCGAGCGCGTGCGCCGTTTGCGCGGGCTGGATGAAAAGCACAACTTCGCGCTGATTTGCTGCGATTTGTCGCAACTGGGGTTGTTTGCCAAGATCGATACCGGGACTTTCCGTCTGCTCAAGGCGCACCTGCCGGGGCCATACACCTTCATTCTCAACGCCACCCGCGAAGTGCCACGGTTGTTGCTGCACCCGAAAAAACGCACCATCGGCCTGCGTGTTCCGAGTCATCCGATTGCCCTGGCACTGCTGGAACAGCTGGGTGAGCCGCTGATGAGCGTGAGCTTGATCATGCCCGGCGAAACTGACCCGATGTCTGATCCCTATGAAATGCGCCAACTGCTCGAGCATCAGGTTGATCTGATCATCGACGGCGGTTTCGGCGGCATCAAGGCGTCCACCGTGATCAACCTCGCCGACGGCGAGCCTGAAGTCATCCGCGTTGGCTGCGGCGACCCTGCGCCTTTCATGGCCGAGGCGTAGATGTCGGCAGTAGAACCCGTCGACAGTCAGGCCGGCGCCCAGCAAGAACTGCCTTTCGCCATGGTCTATGGCCAGGCGGTCATGGAAATGCCGCTGGACCTGTACATCCCGCCGGATGCGCTGGAAGTCTTTCTCGAAGCCTTCGAAGGCCCGCTCGACCTGCTGCTGTACCTGATCCGCAAGCAGAACATCAACATCCTCGACATTCCGGTGGCGGAAATCACCCGCCAGTACATGGGCTATGTCGAGTTGATGCAGTCGGTGCGCCTGGAACTGGCGGCCGAGTACCTGGTGATGGCCGCGATGCTCGCCGAGATCAAGTCGCGAATGCTGCTGCCACGGGCTGAAACCGTCGAGGAGGAAGAAGACGACCCGCGCGCCGAACTGATCCGCCGCTTGCAGGAGTACGAACGCTTCAAGGCTGCCGCCGAAGGGATCGATGGCCTGAGCCGCGTCGGACGTGACGTGGTGGTACCGAAGCTGGATGCACCTGAAGCCCGGGCGCGCAAGCTGTTGCCGGACGTGCGTCTGTCCGAGTTGCTTTTGTCCATGGCCGAGGTTTTGCGCCGTGGCGACATGTTCGAAAGCCACCAGGTCAGCCGCGAAGCGCTGTCTACGCGCGAACGCATGAGCGATGTGCTGGAACGGCTCAAGGGCGGCGGTTTCGTGCCGTTTGTCGAACTGTTCACCGCTGAAGAGGGACGCTTGGGGGTGGTCGTGACGTTTATGGCGATTCTCGAACTGGTCAAGGAATCTTTGGTCGAGCTGGTGCAGAATGAGCCGTTCGCAGCGATCCACGTGCGGGCCCGAGCCGAATAACGAGTTGAATCATGAACCTGAGTGAACCCCGCGAGCTGGCGCCATTGCTTGAAGCCTTTCTGTTGGCCTCGGGAAAGCCGCAATCCCTGGAAAGCCTGTTCGAACTTTTTGAGGAAGGCGAGCGCCCTGAGCCGCCGGTGTTCAAGAAGGCCCTGACGATTCTGGCCAAGTCCTGCGACGGCCGCGCTTTCGAACTCAAGGAAGTGGCCTCGGGGTACCGCCTGCAAATTCGCGAAAAATTCTCGCCGTGGGTCGGGCGTCTGTGGGAAGAACGCCCGCAGCGTTATTCCCGGGCCATGCTCGAAACCATGGCGCTGATTGCCTATCGCCAGCCGATCACCCGGGGCGAGATCGAAGACGTGCGGGGCGTGGCGGTCAACAGCAACATCGTCAAGACCCTCATGGAGCGCGAGTGGATTCGGATCGTCGGTTACCGCGACGTGCCCGGCAAACCGGCGATGTTTGCCACCACCAAGGCCTTTCTCGATCACTTCAACCTGAAAAATCTCGACGACCTGCCGCCGCTGGCCGAACTGCGTGAACTGGAACCGGACCCGGTGCTCGATTTCGACGATGCCCCGGTGCCGGCCGCCCTGCAAGCGCTGGCCGATGCCAGCGCCGAGCCGGAGGAACCGAAGGAAGAGACCAGTTTCCATACGCTGCTTCTGGAGCTGGACACCATGGAGGAGGGGATCAAGACCGATTTCGACGATTTGTTGCGTGATGGTGTGTCGCCTGAGTTCGATTCGGAGCAGTCGGATGTCGAACCAGACGTCGAAGCGGCGCAGCCCGAGCCCGAGCCCGAGCCTGAAACTGAAACTGAACCGGAGCAGGAAGACGATATCCTCGGCGTCGCACAAGCCCGGGAAAAACTCCTGGCCGCCGTCGCCGCCCTCGAGCCGCCGAAACCCGAGCCTGAACTGTCGGACGAAGAGGCCGAAGCCCAGGCATTGGCCGAAGCCATCGAAGCCGAACGCCGCGAATTCGAAGACTGACCACCATCCCGTAGGAGCCGGCTTGCTGGCGATGGCATCACCGCGGTCCTTCAGATACACCGCGTTGGCCGCATCGCCAGCAAGCCGGCTCCTACAAAAGCTCGCGATCACCGGTCGGCGGAAAAGCAAATAACCTTGCCTTGATCAGCTAGTCTCTGATGCGCAAACGCCCGCATGCGCGTATGATTCGCGACCCTTCGGCGATCCCATCGCCAAGAACTCAGATTTACATCGCTTCAGGCAACGCCTGAACAGACCACACCGGGAGGTGCCCAGATGAGTATCAAAGACCAGAAAGACGACCAGGAAATCGGCCCAGCAGGCGAAAAGCTGCAGAAAGTCCTCGCCCGTATCGGCATCGGCTCGCGCCGTGACGTGGAAGCCTGGATCAGCCACGGCCGCATCAAGGTCAACGGCAAAGACGCCACCCTTGGCCAGCGTGTCGACATGCACGACGCCATCACCATCGATGGCAAGGTGATCAAGCGCGAAGAGGCTTCCGAGTCGGTCCGCCGCGTGATCATGTACAACAAGCCCGATGGCGAGATCTGCACCCGTGTCGACCCGGAAGGTCGCCCGACCGTGTTCGACAAGATGCCAAAGCCGAAAGAAGGCCGCTGGATCAACATCGGTCGTCTGGACATCAACACCACCGGTTTGCTGATGTTCACCACCGACGGTGAGCTGGCCAACCGCCTGATGCACCCTTCCTACGAGATGGACCGTGAATACGCGGTACGTGTGCGTGGCGAAGTCGATGACGAGATGATCGAGCGCCTGAAGGCTGGCGTGGTCCTTGAAGATGGTCCGGCCAAGTTCACCGACATCAAGCAAGCGCCAGGCGGTGAAGGTTTCAACCACTGGTATCACTGCGTGGTGATGGAAGGTCGCAACCGCGAAGTTCGTCGTCTGTGGGAATCCCAGGGCCTGGTGGTCAGCCGTCTGAAGCGCGTGCGTTTCGGTCCGGTGTTCCTCAACTCCGACCTGCCGATGGGTCGCTGGCGCGAAATGAGCCAGTACGAAGTTGATGTTCTGAGTGCCGAAGTCGGCCTGACGCCGGTCGCGATGCCGCAGATGAACGCCAAGAGCAAAGACAAACTGGACCGGATGCAGCGTAAATCGTCACGTCCGATGGCCAAGACCGAGCGCGTTCGTACCCTGCGTCCGGCTGCTGCCGTACCCGGTGCACCCGCCGCTCCGCGTGCCAGCCGCGAACCGAAGATCGAAGGCGAGCGTCCAGGTCGCAAGCCAGCCGCCCGTCAGGACGGTGAGCGCGGTCCACGCACGCCGCGTCCGGCGAATGGCCGTACCGAGCGCGGCGAAGGTCGTGGCACGCCGGTGGCCGATCGTCCGGTCGACACCAAGCGCCCGGCCAAGCCTGCACCGAAAAAGCGTCCTGGCATCAGCCTGGTCGACAGCGACAAACCGTCGGGCAAGCGCCGTGGCGCTCCGGCGGGTTCGGGTCAGCGTCCTGGCTTTGGTCGTCGCAAGCCTGAGTAATCGGTCAGCGCTTCATAAAAAACGCCAACCTTCGGGTTGGCGTTTTTTTTGGTCTGGTTTTAGCCATGAAGTGTTTTCAATGGCCTCTTCGCGGGCAAAGCGGCAACACCATACTCTCCCGAATGGAAACCCGATGTTACGGTCTGTAAAGAAATCCTGACAAATCCCACGGATTCACCCTGTGGATTCGACACTTCCTGGATGCCGTAAGAAAACGCTTACACATCAGCCCCTCCCGGTTAGCTTCCAGCCCTCTGGCCCGCTTGTTTCACCACTCCAGTCAGGGTGTCATGCGCGCCATGCCTGTCGTGCAGGTGCATAACAAAAAGGAGGCGCAATGATCGCCGCAATCCATTTTCAGTTCTCCGCGAGGGGCGATTTTACTGCCGTCCCCGTCTTTGATCCGCAAGGGTCCGACCCCGTATTTGCAGCCGCCCGAGCCTCTCGTGGCGGACACAGGCAATCCCGGCCATAGACACGCTTGTCCAGCGAGTCTGGCAGCAGGGGGTTACAGGTGTACAATGCGCCGCGTTTTACCTGTGACCTCCTGCGCATCTGCGCAAACCTCAAGGCTATCCGCCTTGTTCACTCCGCTGCGCCACAAGCGTGTCGGGTTCGATTTCGTCACAGATAAAAACAAACAGGTGACGCATGACCGTAGTAAATACGCTGAACTCCTGGTGCCTGCGCTGGGGTTTGATCGGTGCCGCTTAATGTCTTTGCTGAGCAGCAACGTTTACTGAACATCATCAAACCTTGCGTGAGACCCTTTTCATGAGTGGACAAAACTCGCATTCAGGCGAGCTGAAACGCGGCCTGAAGAATCGCCACATTCAACTGATCGCCCTCGGTGGCGCGATCGGTACCGGTTTGTTCCTCGGCTCGGCCGGGGTACTGAAATCTGCCGGTCCGTCGATGATCCTCGGCTATGCCATCTGCGGCTTCATTGCCTTCATGATCATGCGCCAACTGGGCGAAATGATCGTCGAAGAGCCAGTGGCCGGTTCCTTCAGCCATTTCGCGCACAAGTACTGGGGCGGCTTTGCCGGTTTCCTGTCGGGCTGGAACTGCTGGATCCTGTACATTCTGGTGGGCATGTCCGAGCTGACGGCTGTCGGCAAATACATCCACTACTGGGCGCCGGACATCCCGACCTGGGCCTCCGCTGCCGCCTTCTTCGTGCTGATCAATGCGATCAACCTGGCCAACGTCAAAGTCTTTGGCGAAGCCGAGTTCTGGTTCGCGATCATCAAGGTCGTTGCCATCGTCGGCATGATTGCCCTGGGCAGCTACTTGCTGGTCAGCGGCAACGGCGGCCCGCAAGCGGCGGTGAGCAACCTGTGGACCCACGGCGGTTTCTTCCCGAACGGCGTGAGTGGTCTGGTGATGGCCATGGCGATCATCATGTTCTCCTTCGGTGGTCTGGAAATGCTCGGTTTCACCGCGGCTGAAGCCGACAAGCCGAAAACCGTGATCCCGAAAGCCATCAACCAGGTGATCTACCGGATCCTGATTTTCTACATCGGCGCACTGGTCATTCTGCTGTCGTTGACGCCGTGGGACAGCCTGCTGGCTACCCTGAACGCGTCCGGTGATTCCTACAGCGGCAGCCCGTTCGTACAAGTGTTCTCGATGCTCGGCAGCAGCACCGCCGCGCACATCCTCAACTTCGTGGTCCTGACTGCGGCGTTGTCGGTGTACAACAGCGGCACCTACTGCAACAGCCGTATGCTGTTGGGCATGGCCGAACAGGGCGACGCGCCGAAAGGCCTGGCGAAGATCGACAAGCGCGGCGTGCCGGTGCGTTCGATCCTGGCTTCGGCGGCCGTGACGCTGATCGCAGTGTTGTTGAACTACTTGATCCCGCACAGCGCGCTGGAACTGCTGATGTCGCTGGTGGTGGCTACCCTGGTGATCAACTGGGCGATGATCAGCTACTCACATTTCAAGTTCCGCCAGCACATGAACAAAACCAAACAGACGCCGCTGTTCAAGGCCTTGTGGTACCCGTACGGGAACTACGTTTGCCTGGCGTTCGTGGTGTTCATTCTGGGCGTGATGCTGCTGATTCCGGGGATTCAGGTCTCGGTGTACGCGATTCCGCTGTGGGTCGTGTTCATGTGGGTCTGCTACGGCATCAAGAACAAGCGCAGTGCTCAGCACGCGTTGCAGGCAGCAGTGAAGTAACACTGACGCAGAATCAACCAACCCGGCCAAGTGCCGGGTTTGTTTTGGGCGCTGCAAAACCTGTAGGAGCTGGCTTGCCAGCGATGACGGCGTCACGTTCACCATCGTCATCGCTGGCAAGCCAGCTCCTACAAAAGGTGGGCCGAAAATAGGGGGGATTCGCGGTATCCTGCACGCTCTGAATACGGACGCTTTTCCATGCTGGTAATTTCCAACAACGTGCATCTGCCGGATGCCGAGATCGAGTTGACCGCCATTCGTGCCCAGGGCGCCGGTGGTCAGAACGTCAACAAGGTCTCCAGTGCCGTGCACCTGCGCTTCGATATTCCGGCCTCGTCCTTGCCCGACTTCTACAAAGAGCGGCTGCTGGCACTGCGCGACAGTCGCATCACCAGCGACGGCGTGTTGATCATCAAGGCCCAGCAATACCGGACGCAGGAACAGAACCGGGCCGATGCGCTGGAGCGTTTGGTCGAGCTGATCCTCAGCGCCACCAAGGTGGAAAAGAAACGCCGTCCGACCAAACCAACCCTGGGCTCCAAGACGCGTCGGCTTGAATCCAAGAGCAAGCGCGGCAACATCAAGGCCGGTCGCGGCAAGGTGGATTTCTAAGGCGCGTCCCGCGATTCACGCAGCTTCGGTGCCTGCCGGTACAAATAGAGACTCAGCATCAATCCGCTCAAAGCGGCAAGGGCGGCAAACAGGAAGATCGAAGCAAATCCGAAACCTGCGGCAATCGCACCGGCCAACGGCCCGGTGATCCCCAGCGACAAATCGATGAACAGCGAGTAAGCCCCCACTGCCGCACCACGACTGGACGCCGGTACCAGATTGACCGCTTCCACCCCCAGCGCCGGGAACACCAGCGAAAAGCCGAACCCGCTCAACGCTGCACCCGCCAAGGCCCAATGCGCATCCGGTGCCAGCCATAGCAGCAGCAATCCCAGGGTCTCCACCGACAGGCAGGCAATCGCCACGCGAAAGCCGCCGAGGCGGTTGATCAGGTTGCCGAACAGCAAGCGCGCGCCAATGAAGCTGACGCCGAACAGGCTCAGGCACAGCACTGCGTTGTCCCAGTGCTGGGTGGCGTAATACAGCGTGATGAAGGTGGCGATGGTGCCGAAACCGATTGAGCCCAGCGCCAGCCCGCAGCCATGGGGCAGCACGCGACCGAGCACATGCATGAACGGCAAACGTTCACCGGCAACGATCGGCGCGGCGGTTTTCGGCCAGGCCAGCAACAGGCCAATGACGGCCAGCAGCACAATGCTCACGCCCATGCTCCACAAGCCCAACCGACTGACCAGCCACACGCCGAGCGGCGCGCCGACCGCCAATGCGCCGTAACTGGCGATGCCATTCCAGGAAATAACCTTGGCGGTATTCGCCGCGCCAACCCGGCCGATACCCCAGCCAATCGAACCGGAACCGACCAGACTTTCCGAGCTGCCGAGTATCAAACGGCCGATCAACAGGCTGATCAAGCTGAGCATCGGCAGGCTTTGCGTCCACGCCGACATCAACATGAACACACCGCTCAAGCCGCATCCGGCCAGGCCATACATCACCGCGAGTTTGCTGCCTTTGTTGTCGATGATTTTCCCGGCATACGGGCGGCTGAGCAGGGTGGCCAGGTATTGCACGCTGATCACCAACCCGGCGATCACGGTGCCGAAGCCCAGGTCGTTGTGGACGTAACCCGGCAATACGGCCAAGGGGATGCCGATATTCAGGTAGCCGATAAAGGTAAACAGGACGATGGATACAACTTGCAGCGTGACCGTCAGGGGGCGCTGTTTTTCAGACATGGGTAAAGGTCCACGGTAAAGCAGGATAGATAGGCTGCTTATGATAGCGGCGAGGCCGCTCGTGGGCCGGGGAAAAATGAAACTATTTGCCGGGTGGTTTTACTTGGGCTTGGCGGGCGCAACCAGGTGCGTGGTGACCAGGGCGGCCAACGCGTTTTCTTCGGTGCCAAATCGGGCGAGTAAAGCGGCTTGTTTCTCGGGGGAGAGGCGATTCCAGATCTCGATCATTTTCTCGGCGGTGCCGATCAGGGCACTGGCCTGGGCTTCGCTAAATTCATCGGTCATGGACAGGGTCTCGTTTCAGGCAGTGTGGAAAGCGCATGTTAGCGCTTTCCACACGGTCTGTACGGCGGGTATTTCAGTCTTCGCTGTCAGCTTGGCAGCTGTCAGTGCCATCTTTCGGCTCGGGCTGTTGGGCACCGGCTTGTCGCGTGGTCGTCTGCTCAGGTTCGTGCAGGCTTGGGAAGGGGAGATTAGGAATCTCGTGCATAGTCGCGCTCCTCGCTAAGTCTGTTGATAGATCTGGTAGATCCGCGCTTTTACAAAGCCTGGGCAGGATACAGCAACAGAAATGACAAACAGACTGTTATATCCATTTGTTTCGATAAGCGGGGTTGTCTAGACAGGTCTGGAAGGGCAACGAGAATCCATTGTGGCGAGGGAGCTTGCTCCCGCTGGGCCGCGGAGCGGCCCCATGAGAATACAAGGAGTTCTTTCAGTGAGAACTCGTTTGCAGTTCAAGCGACCGCTGCGCGCTCGAGCGGGAGCAAGCTCCCTCGCCACAGGGTGTTCGGCATATCACTTTGTTACTGGCAAACCTTGGCAATCGCCTCGGCCAGCAGATCCAGGCGCGTGGCATCAATCCCTGCGACGTTGGCCCGGCCCGAACTGACCATGTACACGCTGTGGTTGTCCCGCAGATTCTTCACTTGCACAGGCGACAGGCCGGTGTAGGAAAACATCCCGCGCTGCGCGCCAATGTGCGCAAAGCGTTCGCGCAAACCATGTGGCTCCAGCGCTTCCACCAGGCCGCTGCGCAGCTGGGCAATGCGCAAGCGCATGCTTTCCACTTCGTCGGCCCAGAGGCTTTTCAGCTCCGGATCGCCGAGGATCGTCGCCACGACGGCAGCACCATGATCCGGCGGCGTCGACCACAAATTGCGGGCGATGTTGGCCAGTTGGCTGCGAATGTCGGTGAGCTTGTCGGCGCTTTTCGCACAGACAATCAGCGCACCCGTTCGGTCGCGGTACAGGCCGAAGTTCTTCGAGCAGGAACTGGTGATCAGCACTTCCGGCAACTCGGCGGCGAACAGTCGAGTCGACCAGGCATCCTGCTCCAGGCCATCGCCAAAACCTTGG
This sequence comes from Pseudomonas sp. C32, assembly GCF_030417915.1. Classification (NCBI taxonomy): domain Bacteria; kingdom Pseudomonadati; phylum Pseudomonadota; class Gammaproteobacteria; order Pseudomonadales; family Pseudomonadaceae; genus Pseudomonas; species Pseudomonas sp. C32. Next base: position 55,996 of record NZ_JAUHUK010000008.1, read on the forward strand.
TAGGCGAAGTCGATCAGTGGCAGCAGTTCGCGTTTGCGAACAACCTCCAGCACCCGGCGCCAATCGTCATGGGACAAGTCGAAACCGGTCGGGTTGTGGCAGCAGGCGTGCAGCAACACCACGTCGCCCTTGGGCGCTTCATTGAGCGCCGCGAGCATCCCTTCAACGTCGAGTCGGTTGTCGCTGCCCACGTATGGGTAATGACTGACCTTGACGTTGGCGGCCGCGAAAATGGTTTCGTGGATCGGCCAGGTCGGATTGCTCAGCCAGACGCCACGGCCCGGCAGGCACTGGGCGATGAAGTCCGCGCTCAGGCGCAGCGCCCCGGTGCCGCCCGGTGTCTGGGTGGCGCCAGCACGTTGCTCAGTGAGCAACGTCGAGTCGACACCCAGCACCAGCTCATTGATCGCCTTGCCGAACGCCGGCTCGCCATGACCACCGATGTAGGTCTTGGTGGTCTGACGCTCGACCAGACGCGCCTCGGCCAGTTTCACTGACTGAGGAATCGGCGTCAGGCCCTGGGCGTCTTTGTAGACACCCACGCCAAGGTCGAACTTGCGCGGGTTCGGGTCCTGCGCGTAGGCCTCCATCAGGCCCAGGATTGGGTCGCCGGGCACACGGTCGATGGCGTCGAAGTGCATTACTTGCGGCCCTCGGCGTCCTTGGCAACGATGTCAGTGCGCGCGGCCATGATGAAGTCGTTGCGGTGCAGGCCCTTGATCGAGTGGCTCCACCAGGTCACGGTGACTTTGCCCCACTCGGTCAGCAAGCCTGGGTGGTGACCTTCAGCCTCGGAGATTTCACCGACAGCGTTGGTGAATGCCAGGGCGTGCTTGAAGTTTTTGAACAGGAAGACTTTTTCCAGCTGCATGATGCCGTCGCGGACTTCGATGTTCCAATCCGGGATTTGCTTGATCAGGATCGGCAATTCTTCGTCGCTGACTTGTGGAGCATCGGCGCGGCAGGCTTCGCAATGGGCTTGGGTGAGTGCGGTCATGATGTGTTCCTGAAATCGAATGTTGGGAAATCGGAGCCCTCAGTGCCACCACGCTAATCCAAAGCGATGGTTTCTGACAGGCTCACTTGATTCTAAAAGCGGCGGATCACGCGGCTTTTGGTTTTGGCGGAAACTTCGGTGCGTGCAGACCCATCTGCATCGCTTGCTTGACCATGCCCATGATGTCTTCGTGAGCGAGGTCGAACAGGCGCTTGAGATTGGGCAGCGCGAAGTACAGCGGTTGCAGGATGTCGATGCGGTAAGGCGTGCGCATGCATTCCAGCGGATCGAACGTCTGATGCTCAGGCTCGTCCGACAGGCAATACACGGTCTCTTTCGGCGAGGACAGAATGCCGCCACCGTAGATGCGTTGGCCTTGCGGGGTGTCGACCAGGCCGAACTCGATGGTCATCCAGTACAGGCGCGCCAGGTACACGCGTTCTTCCTTGGTCGCTTGCAGGCCGAGTTTGCCGTAGGTGTGGGTGAATTCGGCGAACCACGGGTTGGTCAGCAGCGGGCAGTGGCCGAAAATCTCGTGGAAAATGTCCGGCTCTTGCAGGTAATCCAGCTCTTCGCGGGTACGAATAAAGGTAGCCACTGGAAACTGCTTGCTGGCGAGCAATTCGAAAAAGGTCTGGAAAGGGATGAGCGCCGGTACGCGGGCGACCTGCCAGCCGGTGGTTTCACCGAGGACTTTATTGATCTCGCCCAGTTGGGGAATGCGGTCGTGGGGCAGACCGAGTTTCTCGATACCGTCCAGGTATTCCTGGCACGCACGCCCTTCGATCACTTTCAGTTGGCGAGTGATCAGCGTGTTCCACACCGCGTGTTCTTCGGCGGGGTAGTCGATAAAACCTTGCGCATCGGGCTCACGAGCCACGTATTGCGTCTGCTTCATGCTGCTCTCCTGCTAGGGGATTCGTTCTTGTTATGTGCTGCTATGGACTTAGAAATACCCCAAGGATTGCGTCGTTGCAGCAGGCAGTCCGCGAACTGTGTGGGAAAACTCCTCAAATATAGTAAAGTTTTCGTTACGTATCGGCCGTCATCGCGCAGATGTTGAGATTGGCGGCTGGGAAAAGCCCTACATCTGTAACATAATCTTGACGACTATCTGAGCGCCCCGACAGAAAAATGCTTGCCTGGGACCTTTGTAGGAGCCGGCTTGCTGGCGATAGCGTCCTTGAGGGTGTCATCGCCAGCAAGCCGGCGCCTACAGGTTCAATGCCACCCCTTTCATCCAGATCCAGGTCTTTTATATGCGTATCAAAGTCCACTGCCAGAACCGCATCGGCATCCTGCGCGACATTCTCAACCTGCTGGTGGAATACGGGATCAACGTGGCCCGCGGTGAAGTGGGCGGCGAGCATGGCAACGCCATCTACCTGCATTGCCCGAACCTGATCAACATTCAGTTCCAGGCGCTGCGCCCGAAGTTCGAGTCAATTGCCGGGGTATTTGGCGTCAAGCGTGTAGGGCTGATGCCCAGCGAGCGTCGGCACATGGAACTCAATGCGCTGCTCGGTGCGCTGGAGTTTCCAGTGCTGTCGATCGACATGGGCGGTTCGATCGTCGCGGCCAACCGTGCAGCGGCGCAGCTGTTGGGCGTGCGCGTCGATGAGGTGCCGGGCATTCCACTGTCGCGCTACGCCGAAGACTTCGACTTGCCGGAACTGGTGCGTGCCAACAAATCGCGGATCAACGGGCTGCGGGTCAAGGTCAAGGGCGACGTGTTTCTGGCCGACATCGCGCCACTGCAATCAGAGCACGACGACAGCGAAGCCATGGCCGGCGCAGTGCTGACGCTGCACCGTGCCGACCGGGTGGGCGAGCGTATCTACAACGTGCGTAAGCAGGAATTGCGAGGCTTCGACAGCATCTTTCAAAGTTCGAAAGTAATGGCCGCCGTGGTCCGAGAAGCTAGGCGCATGGCGCCGCTGGATGCGCCGCTGTTGATCGAGGGCGAAACCGGCACCGGCAAAGAATTGCTGGCGCGGGCCTGCCATCTGGCCAGCCCCCGTGGGCAATCGCCGTTGATGGCGCTCAACTGCGCCGGCCTGCCCGAGTCGATGGCCGAGACCGAACTGTTTGGCTACGGCCCCGGCGCTTTCGAAGGTGCGCGGGCCGAGGGCAAGCTCGGGCTGCTGGAGCTGACGGCGGGCGGTACGTTGTTTCTCGACGGCGTCGGGGAAATGAGCCCGCGCTTGCAGGTGAAGTTGCTGCGCTTCCTGCAGGACGGTTGCTTCCGGCGTGTAGGCAGCGACGAAGAAGTTTATCTGGATGTGCGGGTGATCTGCGCGACCCAGGTCGATTTGTCCGAACTGTGTGCCCGTGGCGAATTCCGTCAGGACCTGTACCACCGCTTGAACGTGCTGTCGCTGCACATCCCGCCGCTACGCGAATGCCTCGACGGGTTGACGCCTCTGGTGGAGCACTTCCTCGATCAGGCCAGCCGGCAGATCGGTTGTCCATTGCCAAAACTCGCGCCAGCCGCCATGGAGCGGCTCAGTCACTACCATTGGCCGGGCAACGTCCGGCAACTGGAAAACGTGTTGTTCCAGGCGGTTTCCCTGTGCGAGGGCGGGACGGTCAAGGCTGAACATATTCGTCTGCCGGATTACGGCGTGCGTCAGCCATTGGGCGATTTCTCGCTCGAGGGCGGGTTAGACGAAATTGTTGGGCGTTTTGAAAAAGCGGTGCTGGAACGGCTTTATTCGGAACATGCCAGCAGTCGATTACTGGGCAAGCGCCTGGGTGTTTCTCATACAACGATTGCCAACAAGTTGCGTGAATATGAAATAGGGAAGCTTGCTTAAATAAGAATACTTATTGAATGCCAATATTTAACCAGCGCCTTGGTTTCGTATTTAAGGCGCTGGAACCACCGTTGTTGATCCAAATCATGGAACTTATTGCGTAAGCCAGCTAGGCTCCTTTGACAGTTTGACAGTTTGACAGTTTGACAGTTTGGCAGGAGCGCTAACCATGCCATCAACGGATGACTCTACCCAGCGGGTTCGTAAAGAAACGCGCCTGTTCTATTTCCTGATCATTGTTCTGTTTCCACTGTTATCGGTGGCGATAGTCGGTGGTTACGGTTTTTTTATCTGGTTTCTGCAAATGCTCCTCGGTCCGCCAGGCCCCCCCAACTGATCGACATCCATCTCTAACTCAGCAGGGAGTACGGGTCGTGGAAAAGACGCTGCACATTGCCAGTCTGGTAGTACATGCCCGTCCCGCCTTGTTCGAGGCGGTCAAAGCCAACCTGCGGTTGCTCACGGGCGTTGAACTTCATCAGGAAAGCCCCGCCGGCAAGTTAGTGGTTGTGCTGGAAACCGATCACGAAAGCCAGATTCTTCAGCGAATCGATCAGATCAATCGCTTGCCAGGCGTGCTCAATGCCGCCCTGGTTTATCACGAGATTCTCGATGTGACGGGAGAAAGCACATGCCTATGACTCGGCGAGAGTTTGTCAAAGCCCAAGCGGCCGGAATCGCGGCAGCGGCTGCGGGTCTCCCGGTGTTTACCTCGGCCAGTAACCTGATTACCGAACAAGACATGGTTTCCCTGAACTGGAACAAGGCGCCCTGTCGTTTTTGCGGTACCGGTTGCAGCGTCATGGTGGCGACCAAGGACAACAAGGTGGTGGCAACTCACGGCGATGTAAAAGCCGAGGTCAACCGCGGGTTGAACTGTGTCAAAGGCTACTTTCTATCCAAGATCATGTACGGCGTTGATCGTCTGACGCAGCCGCTGTTGCGCATGACCAATGGGCAATATGACAAACAAGGCGAGTTTCATCCGGTGTCCTGGGAACAGGCATTCGATGTCATGGAGTTGAAGTACAAAGAGGCGCTGAAGAACAAGGGCGGGGAATCCGTCGCCATGTTCGGCTCCGGGCAGTGGACGATCTGGGAAGGGTACGCGGCCAACAAATTGATGAAAGCGGGATTCCGCTCGAACAACATCGACCCCAATGCACGCCATTGCATGGCCTCGGCGGTCATGGGGTTCATGCGCACGTTCGGTATCGACGAGCCGATGGGCTGTTACGACGATATCGAAGTCACCGATGCGTTCGTCCTGTGGGGTTCAAACATGGCGGAAATGCACCCGATTCTTTGGAGTCGGGTGACTGATCGCCGTTTAAGCCAGCCGGATGTGAAAGTGGCCGTGCTCTCCACGTTTGAACATCGCAGTTTTGAACTGGCCGACATTCCGATGGTGTTCAAGCCACAGACTGACTTGCTGATTCTCAACTACATCGCCAACCACATCATTGAAAGCGGTTCGGTCAACAAAGACTTCGTCAGCAAACACACCAAGTTCGCCAAAGGCACCGATGACATCGGCTACGGTTTGCGTTCCGACAATCCGCTGGAGATGAAGGCCAAGAATGCCGACAAGGCGAATACCTGGACCGACATCGACTTCGAGCAGTTCGCCGCGTTCGTCAAACCCTACAGCCTGGAGCGCACCGCGAAGGAAACCGGGGTGCCGGCCGAGCGCCTCAAGGCATTGGCCGAGCTGTACGCCGACCCCAAGCGCAAGGTGGTTTCGTTCTGGACCATGGGCTTCAACCAGCACACCCGAGGTGTGTGGGCCAACAACCTGATCTACAACATCCACCTGCTGACCGGGAAAATCAGCGAGCCGGGCAACAGTCCGTTCTCCCTGACGGGCCAGCCTTCGGCCTGCGGCACGGCGCGAGAAGTGGGCACGTTCTCCCATCGCTTGCCGGCCGACCTGGTGGTGACCAATCCGAAGCACCGCGCCACCGCAGAAAAAATCTGGAAACTGCCGGCGGGAACCATCAAGGAAAAGGTCGGGTTCCACGCCGTGCAGCAGAGCCGCATGCTCAAGGACGGCGTGCTCAATGTGTATTGGACGATGGCCAGCAACAACATGCAGGCCGGGCCCAACATCATGCAGGAAGTGTTGCCGGGGTGGCGCAATCCCGAGAACTTCGTGGTGGTGTCGGATGTGTATCCCACCGTCTCGGCGCAGGCCGCGGATCTGATTTTGCCCACGGCGATGTGGGTCGAGAAAGAGGGTGCTTACGGCAACGCGGAGCGGCGTACGCAGTTCTGGCATCAACTGGTTTCGGCGCCGGGAGATGCCAAGTCGGACCTCTGGCAATTGGTCGAATTTTCCAAGCGTTTTACAACCGACGAAGTCTGGCCGGCGGAACTGTTGGAGAGTTCACCGCAGTACAAGGGCAAGACCCTGTATGAGGTGCTGTTCAAGAATGGTCAGGTCGATCAATTCCCCGCTGATCAACTGGCTGAGGGCTATCAGAACGACGAGGCCAAGGCTTTCGGTTTCTACCTGCAAAAAGGCCTGTTCGAAGAATATGCCCAGTTCGGCCGTGGACATGGTCATGACCTGGCGCCCTTTGATCGTTATCACTCCGAGCGCGGTTTGCGCTGGCCCGTCGTCGAAGGCAAGGAAACGCTGTGGCGCTTTCGCGAGGGTTATGACCCCTATGTCGAGAAGGGCAGTGGCGTGCAGTTCTACGGCTATCCCGACAAGAAAGCGATCATCTTCGCGCTGCCTTACGAACCGCCTGCGGAAGCCCCGGACGCGGACTTCCCGTTCTGGTTGAGTACCGGGCGGGTGCTTGAGCATTGGCACACGGGGACCATGACCCAGCGTGTCGAAGAACTCTATAAAGCAGTGCCCGATGCGCTGGTCTACATGCACCCGGCCGATGCCAAGGCGTTGAATGCGCGGCGTGGCAGCGAAGTGAAACTCATCAGCCGACGCGGCGAGATGCGTGCCCGGATTGAAACCCGAGGGCGCAACAAACCGCCTCAAGGTTTGGTGTTCGTGCCGTTTTTCGATGCCAACAGGCTGATCAACAAAGTCACGCTGGATGCGACGGACCCCATCTCCAAGCAGACCGATTACAAAAAATGCGCGATCAGGATTGAGTTGATCAAGACGGCATAAGGAGCGCTTTCATGAATTATCGTTCGCTGTCCCTGCTTGCCGCTCTGCTGGTGTGGGTGCCCTTGGCATTTGCGGCAGAGCCCGGTTACCCACTGGATGCGCCTGCACCGGATGGTCGTCGGGTCGGCGGGACCTTGACTCAGGAGCTGCCCGCTCCACCCATCGCGGAAGACGAGAACAAGGACCTCAAGCGTGAACGTAATTATCCCGAGCAACCGCCGACCATTCCCCACAGCATTCGCGGGTATGGCATCGACATGAACAGCAACAAGTGCCTGACCTGCCACAGTCGCGGCAACAGTGCGCGCACCCAGGCGCCGATGATCAGCATCACGCACTACATGGACCGTGACGGCCAGGCGTTGGCGGCTGTGTCGCCGCGCCGGTACTTCTGCAACCAGTGTCATGTGCCGCAGAAAGATGTGAAGCCACTGGTGAACAACAGCTTCAAGAACATCGATCAGGTGTTGCAAGACGAAATCAACCGTCAGCCGAAACCTTGAGGAGAGGCCATGAAATCTTTGCTTGCCTTGCTCAAGGATTATTGGAGCGTACTGCGTCGGCCCAGCGTGCATTACAGCCTGGGCTTTCTGACGCTCGGCGGGTTTATCGCCGGGGTGATTTTCTGGGGTGGGTTCAACACCGCGCTGGAAGCGACCAACACCGAGAAGTTCTGCACGTCCTGCCATGAAATGCGCGACAACGTGTTTGTCGAATTGCAGGAAACCATTCACTACTCCAACCGCTCGGGCGTACGCGCCACGTGCCCGGACTGCCACGTCCCCCACGAGTGGACGCACAAGATCGCACGCAAGATGCAGGCTTCCAAGGAAGTCTGGGGCAAGCTGTTCGGAACGATCAGCACCCGGGACAAGTTCCTGGGCATGCGCCGGGAGCTGGCCGAACACGAGTGGGCGCGGCTCAAGGCCAACGATTCCCGAGAGTGTCGCAACTGTCACAACTTCGAGTTCATGGACTTCACCCGCCAGGGCAAGCGCGCCGCCAATATGCACTCCACTTCATTGGCCAGCGGCCAGGCGACCTGCATCGACTGCCATAAAGGCATTGCCCACAAACTGCCCGACATGAGCGGTGTGAAAGGCTGGTAGCCGGGTTTTCCCGGCGTTGCCGCCAAGCGGCATAAGCGCGCCGGTTTTTCGTCTTCGATACATTGTTCAATTCCCCTCTGATGAGCCTCAAGCCCCGTGTTTAAAGGGGGTTTGAGCCGCTGCGCGCAAGTTGGTCTGCAAATTGCTACAACCAGCGCAACACAGCGGTGGGCGGCAACCGTCCGGCATGCAGAGGAAAGATTGTGGACAAGTACCTTTATGTGGCAATGACCGGCGCCAGCCAGAATGCACTGGCGCAAAAGGCGCATGCCAACAACCTCGCGAACATCTCCACCAACGGCTTCCAGAAAGACCTGGAACAGGCGCGTTCGATGCCGGTGTTCGGTGACAGCTTTCCGGCGCGTGCGTTTGCCTTGTCCGAACGCCCGGCCACCGATTTCTCCCCTGGTTCGCTGGTAGAAACCGGCCGCGACCTCGACGTTGCCGTGCAAGGCGATGGCTGGATTGCCGTACAGAATCCTGACGGCGGCGAAAGCTACGTGCGCACCGGCAGCCTGAACATTGACGCGCTGGGCGTGCTGCGTGCCGGCAACGGCATGCCGGTGATGGGCAATGGCGGGCCGATTGCCGTGCCGCCCGAGCAGCAGATCGAAGTGGGCGAGGACGGCACCATCAGTATTCGCGCGATGGGCGAAGGTCCTCGCGTGATGGCCGAAGTCGACCGCATCAAGCTGGTCAATCCGGACTTCAAGAACATGACCAAAGGCCTGGACGGTTCGATCCACACCAGGGACGGGCAGCCGGCGCAAGCCGATGCCAACGTCAAACTGGTGTCCGGGTTCCTCGAATCGAGCAACGTCAATGCCGTGGAAGAGATGACCTCGGTGCTGGCGCTGGCCAAGCAGTTCGAACTGCACATCAAGATGATGAACACCGCCAAAGACGATGACCAGGCCATGGCTCGGGTCTTGCAGATCAGCTAATTACCAGAACGTCGCGCCGTAAAACAGGCGCACGAGGAGAATCGAATGCTTCCGGCTCTATGGGTTGCCAAAACAGGTCTGTCCGCCCAGGACACCAACCTGACTACCATTTCCAACAACCTGGCCAACGTGTCGACCACGGGTTTCAAACGTGACCGCGCCGAGTTCCAGGACTTGCTCTACCAGATCAAGCGTCAGCCTGGCGCCCAGTCGACCCAGGACAGCGAACTGCCGTCGGGTCTGCAACTGGGTACTGGTGTGCGTATCGTCGGCACCCAGAAAAACTTCACCGCCGGCAGCCTGCAAACCACCGAGCAGCCGCTGGACATGGCCATCGACGGCCGTGGTTTCTTCCAGATCCTGCAACCGGACGGCACCACGTCCTACACCCGTGACGGCACGTTCCACCTGGACTCCAACGGCCAGATCGTCAACGCCAGTGGTTTTGCCCTGGAGCCGGCGATTGTCATTCCGAACGATGCCCAGACCTTCACGGTCGGCCGTGACGGCACCGTGTCCGTCACCGTGCCTGGCAACGCTGCGTCCCAGGTGATCGGCAACCTGCAAACCGCCGACTTCATCAACCCGGCCGGCCTGCAGGCGGTGGGTAACAACCTGTTCCTGGAAACCGCCGCCAGTGGTGCGCCGCAAGTCGGCACCCCGGGCCTGGCCGGTTTCGGTACCACGCTGCAGAACACCCTGGAAACGTCCAACGTCAGCACCGTTGAAGAGATGGTCAACATGATCACCACTCAACGTGCCTACGAGATGAACTCCAAGGTGATCTCCACCGCCGACCAGATGCTCTCGTTCGTAACGCAGAATCTGTAATCAAGTCTATGAGGCGGCCATGAGGTCGCCTGCAACACCGTGAGGTAGGGTCATGAATCGCTATGCATTTGTTCTGGCACTGAGTGGGATCACCGCGCTCGCAGGCTGCGTGCCTGTGCCGCCCAAGCCCAATGACCCTTATTACGCTCCGGTGTTGCCGCGCACGCCGTTGCCGTCTGCGGCGAACAATGGCTCGATCTATCAGGCCGGTTTTGAACAGAACCTGTACAGCGACCGCAAGGCGTACCGGGTGGGCGACATCATCACCATTACGCTGAACGAAAAAACCCAGGCCAGCAAAAACGCCAACTCGCAGATCGGCAAGAACAGCAAGGCCGATATCGGCCTGACCTCGTTCTTTGGCGGTGGCTTGAGCACCAACGATCCAATCGGCAGCGGCGACCTGAGCCTCGACGTCGGCTACAGCGGCGAACGCGCAACCAAGGGCGACAGCAAGGCCGCGCAGGGCAACACCCTGACCGGTTCGATCACCGTGACCGTGGCCGATGTGTTGCCCAACGGCATCATCGCCGTACGCGGCGAGAAGTGGATGACGCTCAACACTGGCGACGAACTGGTGCGGATTGCCGGTCTCGTTCGTGCCGATGACATCGCCACCGACAACACCGTGTCGTCGACCCGTGTCGCCGATGCGCGCATCACCTATTCGGGTACCGGTTCGTTTGCCGATGCGAGTCAGCCAGGCTGGTTCGACCGTTTCTTCCTCAGCCCGCTGTTCCCTTTCTAGGTGGCTACGTTGAATCTAAAACACCTCATGGTGGCCGCCCTGATGCTGTCCGCAGCCTTCAATGCTCAAGCCGAGCGCCTGAAGGACATCGCCAGTATTTCCGGCGTGCGTTCCAACCAATTGATCGGTTACGGCCTGGTGGTCGGGCTTAACGGCACCGGTGACCAGACGACACAAACCCCGTTCACCCTGCAGACCTTCAACAACATGCTCTCGCAGTTCGGCATCAAGGTGCCGCCGGGTTCGGGCAACGTGCAGTTGAAGAACGTCGCGGCGGTGTCGATCAGTGCCGATCTGCCGCCGTTCGCCAAGCCGGGTCAGCAAGTCGATATCACCGTTTCGTCCATCGGTAACTCCAAGAGCCTGCGCGGTGGCACCTTGCTGCTGACGCCGCTCAAGGGTATCGACGGCAACGTGTATGCGGTGGCTCAAGGCAACCTCGTGGTTGGCGGTTTCGACGCGGAAGGTCGCGACGGTTCGAAGATCACCGTCAACGTTCCGTCGGCCGGTCGCATCCCGGGCGGTGCATCGGTGGAGCGTGCGGTTCCGAGCGGTTTCAATCAGGGCAACAGCCTGACCTTGAACCTCAACCGTTCCGACTTCACCACGGCCAAGCGCATCGTCGACAAGGTCAATGACATGCTCGGTCCTGGCGTGGCCCAGGCCATCGACGGTGGTTCGGTGCGTGTCTCGGCGCCGCTCGATCCGAGCCAGCGGGTCGACTATCTGTCGATCCTGGAAAACCTCGAAATCGATCCGGGCCAGGCGGTGGCGAAAGTCATCATCAACTCCCGTACCGGCACCATCGTGATCGGCCAGAACGTCAAGGTGTCTCCGGCCGCCGTGACCCACGGCAGCCTGACCGTGACCATCACCGAAGACCCGATCGTCAGCCAGCCCGGCCCACTGTCCAATGGCACCACGGCGGTGGTGCCGCGTTCGAAGGTCAACGCTCAGCAGGAAGCCAAGCCGATGTTCAAGTTCGGCCCGGGCACCACCCTCGACGAAATCGTGCGTGCGGTGAACCAGGTCGGCGCGGCGCCGGGTGACTTGATGGCCATCCTCGAAGCCCTGAAACAGGCCGGCGCGTTGCAAGCCGACCTGATCGTGATCTGAGGACGGCGTTCATGGATATGCGCAAGAGCGGTCTGGTCAGCAGCAGCGATTCGGGTTCCTACTCGGACCTTAATCGACTGAACCAGCTCAAGGTCGGCGACAAGAACAGCGACGGCAACCTGCGCAAAGTGGCGCAGGAGTTTGAATCGCTGTTCCTCGGAGAAATGCTCAAGTCCATGCGCTCGGCGACCGAAGCGCTGGGGCAGGACAATCCGCTCAACACGCCAGCCGCCAAGCAGTATCAGGAAATGTACGACCAGCAGCTGGCCGTTTCGATGTCCCGTGAAGGCGGCGGTATCGGTCTGGCGGACGTGCTGATGCGTCAGATGTCGAAGGACAAACCCATGGCCCCGGGCGAGGCCGCCGCCGCATCGGCTGCCAAGCAAGAGGCGGCGAAAACAGCGGTGCATACGCCGGTGGCCGCCGGTACGGTCGCGCTCAACGGGCCACTGTCGCGGGTCAATGGTCAGCGTCCGTTGTGGGCTTCGCGCTCGGTGCATGCGCCGCAGGAAGCAGGCGAGGGCGCCCATCGCAATGACATGGCGCTGATCAATCAGCGACGTCTGGCGCTGCCGCCAAAACTGGCCGACCGCTTGCTCGCGGGGCTGGTGCCTTCGGCAACGACCACCGCTGCATCGGTCAGCGCAACCCCATTGCCGCAGCGCGCGACCACCACCGGTACCGGTCCGTTGTACAACGGCGACTGGCTGGCCAACGCGCAGCAAGCCTCCAGCGGCGGCATGCAGATTTACGGTCGCGCCATGGCGCAGATTCCGCTGGCGCCAGCGAAGAAAGCCTTCAGTTCCTCCGATCAATTCGTCAACACCATGTTGCCGATGGCCAAGGAAGCCGCCGCCCGCATCGGCGTCGATCCACGTTACCTGGTGGCCCAGGCCGCCCTCGAAACCGGCTGGGGCAAGTCGGTCATGCGTGCTCAGGACGGCAGCAGCAGCCACAACCTGTTCGGCATCAAGGCCGGCAGCAGTTGGCAGGGCAACTCGGCACGGGCCATCACCAGCGAATTCAGAAATGGCGAGATGGTCAAGGAGACGGCGCAGTTCCGTTCCTATGATTCCTACAAGGACAGTTTCCATGACCTGGTGACGTTGTTGCAGAGCAACAATCGTTATCAAGAAGTCGTGAAGTCGGCCGATAACCCAGAACAGTTTGTACGCGAGTTGCAAAAGGCCGGTTACGCAACCGACCCGGACTACGCAAGCAAGATTTCGCAGATAGCCAGGCAGATGACGAGTTATCAAAACTACGCTGCGGCGGGCGTTTCAACGAATTTATAAGGTTTGAACCATGAGTTTGCTCAACATCGGAATGTCGGGTTTGTCCGCTAGCCACGCATCGTTGGTGACTACCGGTAATAACATTTCCAACGTCGATACCATCGGGTACTCGCGCCAGCAAACTGTTCAGGGCACCAAAAGCTCTATTCAGCATGGCAATGTGTTCATCGGCACCGGTACGACCCTGGCGGATGTGCGCCGGGTGTACAACAGCTACCTTGACGCGCAACTGCAAACCACCACTTCGCTCAATGGCGATGCGCAGGCCTATCTTGGCCAGGCCACGCAAATTGACAAGCTGTTGTCAGACAGCGGCACCGGCATTACCAAGACGTTGCAGTCGTTCTTCTCGTCGCTGCAAACCTTGTCCGGCAACTCGAACGACAATGCTTCGCGCCAGGCTCTGCTGACCAATGCCCAAGGCTTGAGCAGCCGCTTCAATGCCATGTCCCAGCAATTGAAGCAGCAGGGCACCTATATCAACGATCAGTTGGGCTCGATGGCCGATCAGGTCAACAAGCTGGCGTCGACCGTCGCCGCCTACAACAAGAAAATCGGTGAAGTCAGTAGTTCGGGTGGTACCCCCAACGAACTGCTGGACCAGCGTAATGAAGCCATCCGTCAACTCAACGAACTGGTCGGCACCCAGGTCACCGAAACCGACGGCCGGAAGGATATTTACCTGGGCAGCGGCCAGCCGCTGGTGGTCGGCGACACCGTCAACAAATTGCGCGTGGCGACCGATCCGACCGACCCGACTCGCTCATCGATCATCATGGACCGTGGCAGTTCGTCGATCGACATCACCAGCGTGATGAGCGGTGGCCAGATGGGTGGGTTGTTGCGCTATCGCAGCGAAGTGCTGACGCCCGCCGTCAACGACCTGGGGCGTATTGCCATGGTCGTGGCCGATCAAGTCAATAAACAACTGGGTCAAGGCCTGGATCAGAACGGCAATTTCGGTGCGGCGCTGTTCAACAACATCAACAGCGCGACGGCCATCAGTCAGCGCAGCATTGCCAACGCCAACAACAATCCGGCGTCCGGCAACCTGAATGTCACCATCAAAGACACCAGCAAGCTGCAAGCCAGTGACTATCAAGTGACGGTCACTGCTGCGGGCTACAACGTGCGTCGACTGTCGGATAACACCGACATGGGTAACTTCGCCTTCGCCACGCCTCCTGCGGCCGATCCGGTCATCGATGGTTTCAGCCTGAGCCTGAACAGCGGTTCGGTCGCCGTCGGGGACTCTTTCAAGATTACCCCGACCCGCAGTGGCGCTGCGGACATGACGACGGTCATGACCGACGCCAAAACCCTGGCTACCGCCGCTCCTCTGACCTCCACGAAGGCGTCGGGCAATGACGGCACCGGTGCTGTCAGCCAGCCGGACCTGACCACCACCCTGGATATCTACGATCCGGTCCAGCGCCTGGAAGTGCAGACGGCGGTCAAGGCATCAATGCCCGTGCGCATGCTGATGACCAGCGCCACCGCCTACGAAGTGTTCGATTCCAAGGGCAACAGCATCGGCACCGGCAACATCGTGCCAGGCCAGAATAACGACCTGAGTATCGCAGTGCCTTACACCGATGCCGGTGGCAATGCCAAAACTTTCAATGTGGGGATGACCGTCAGTGGTAGCCCCGCTTCAGGCGACAGTTTCAACATTGCCATGACAGAGGCGGGCAGCACCGACAACCGTAATGCCCAGTCACTGCTGGGATTGCAGACCAAGGCGACGGTGGGTGCCACTGCCACCAGTCCTGGCGTGAGCTTTACCGAGGCTTATGGTGGACTGGTATCGAGCGTCGGCTCCCAGACCAAGCAAGCTCAACTGGATGGCACGGCCACCGACACCATCCTGACCGGGGCACGCAACGCCCGTGACTCGCTTTCCGGTGTCGACCTCGATGAAGAGGCAGGCAACCTGACCAAATACCAGCAGTACTACACGGCCTCTTCGCAGATCATCAAGACTGCGCAGGAAATTTTCAGCACTCTGATCAATGCCCTTTAAGGAGCCGTAGAACATGCGCATTTCTACAGCACAGTATTACGCGACCACGGCTGCGAACTATCAGCGCAACCTCAGCAACGTGATGAAGACTGCCGAGCAGGCCAGCAGTGGCATCAAGCTTGAGACTGCGGCGGATGATCCAGTCGGTGCGGCCCGCTTGCTGCAACTCGAACAGCAAAAATCGATGCTTGGCCAGTACACCAACAACATCAACGTGTTGAACACGGCACAGGCGCAAGAAGAAAGCGTACTGGACAGCATCAATACCGTGCTGCAAAAGGTCAGCGAGCTGGCGGTGCGTGCGGGCGGAGCATCGTTGAACGATGACGACCGCAAATCCATCGGAGCGGAAGTTGCTCAGGCTGAAGAGCAATTGCTGAATTTGATGAACAGCAAAGATGCCAACGGCAACTACATTTTCTCCGGTGCCAGCAACACGACTCAACCCTTTGTGCGCAACAGTGATGGCACCTACAGCTATCAAGGTGATCAGACACAGCTGGAGTTGAAAATCGGCGATTCGATGTCGCTAGGCCTCAACGATACCGGTTGGGATGTCTTCCAGCAGGCGATCAATGCAGCCCGCAGCTCGACTACCATGACAGCGCCAGCCGTGGATGACGGGCGAGTGTCCGTGTCTTCCGGCCTGGTTAACTCCGGTCCGGCGTTTGATTCGGGTTTCCGCGATGGACAGCCTTACACGCTCTCGTTCACCAGCAGTACAGCGTTTGTGATCAAGGATACCTTGGGGAATGACGTGACTGCCGAAGCGAGCGGCGGGGGGGCGTTCGATCCGAACAACAAGGACGGTTCCGACATCAGTTTTCGTGGTGTGACCTTTGCGCTGGACATCACCTTTCAGGCGAGTGACACGCCCGCCAATGCGGATGCTGTGATCGCGGGTCACAGTTTCCAGTTAGCGGCCAAACCGGATAGTTTTGTCAGTAACCGTGCTCCGGGTAACACGTCGACGGCAGTGATCAGTCAAACATCGGTGACCAACGCCGTCGATTACAAGAGCTTTTTTCCAGAGGGCGGGGCGATCCTGAAGTTCACTGCACCCGGGACCTTCGAGCTGTACGCCCGTCCACTGACCAGCAGCAGTACCCCGGTCACCAGCGGAACCGTGGTGGCTGGCGTAGCAACGGCGGCTGGCGTCAGCTTTACCCTGGGTGGAGCACCGTCGGTGCCGGCCGCAGGCGACCAGTTCGATATTTCGGTCAATACCCACCAGACGCAGAACGTACTCGACACGATCAGTCAATTACGCCAAGCGCTGGAGATTCCTACAGCAGGCAATCCGGCGGCACAGCGCAATCTGGGTAGCGTCATCGCTTCGTCGATTGCCAATCTGGGCAATGCCAAGAACCAGGTTGACCTGGCGCGTGGTGCCATCGGCGCCCGGGGCAATGTAATGGACATGCAGCGTGATTCGATCCAAAGCACCGACTTGATCAATACCTCATCGCAGTCATCGATCAGGGAGGCCGATCCAGCCGAAGTGCTGACCCGTCTGACCTTGCAGCAGACCATGCTGCAGGCCGCGCAACTGGCATTTGCGAAAGTCTCCCAACTGAGCCTGTTCAACAAACTTTAAGTCAGTCTTGACCGATCAAAGCCAGCCCCTGTAATCGGGGACTGGCTTTTTTTTGCATTTTTTTCAGGGGTGTGCGAAGCAGTGCAGGGCGCGATCCGGACCACAAAATCAAATAAAGCAGCGATCTCTGAGTGACCCGTCAGTCAAAACGCGCATCTTCACTGTATCCTGTCTGCGGGCGGTGAAGGTGGCGGGGCTGTCCAAGGTGTTTGTTTGAGCCCCGACGTTGCCTCTTCTGGGGGCCAGACCCTGACTGTAGACGCCCTCGATTCAGCGAGCGGCGATGTTCAGCTGTTTATTATTGGGAAGCCATAATGATTGGCATAAAAAATATAGCGAGTTACGTGCCGGCAGCCGGGATTGATAATTACGCCCAGGGTGCAAAGTTCGACAAGGATGAAACCTTCATCCTTGGCAAGATCGGTTCGGCATTTCTGCCGCGCATGGGTGCCGATCAGGAAACATCCGATCTGTGTGTCGAGGCCGCCAAAGCGCTGTTCGCCGCCAGTCCCGAGCTCAAGCGTGAAGCCATTGACTGCCTGATCGTTGTCACCCAGAACGGTGATGAAGAAGGGTTGCCGCACACCGCTGCAATCGTTCAGGACAAGCTGGGTTTGCCGACCCATGTTGCCGCGTTCGATATTTCCCTGGGCTGTTCGGGTTACGTCTACGGCATCTATGCGATCAAAGGCTTCATGGAAGCGGCAGGGCTGAAAAACGGCCTGCTGATCACTGCCGACCCGTATTCGAAGATCGTTGACCCGGAAGACCGCAACACCACCATGCTGTTCGGCGATGCCGCCACTGCGACCTGGATGGGTGAAAACGCGGTCTGGCAGCTGGGTAAATCGAAGTTCGGCACCGACGGTTCCGGCGCACCACACTTGAAGGTCAGCGACGGCGTGTTCTTCATGAATGGCCGCCAGGTGTTCAACTTTGCCTTGTTGAAAGTCCCGGCGCATTTGCATGAACTGCTGGATGAGTCGAATTTGCAGGCCAGCGACATCGATGCCTTCTGCATCCACCAGGGCAGCGCGGCCATCGTCGATGCCGTGGCGCGCCGCTTCGAAGAGGGTGAGCCTGAGAAGTTCATCAAGGACATGCTCGAAACCGGCAACACGGTTTCGTCGAGTATTCCGCTGCTGTTGCAGAACCACGTGTTCGATTCCAAGTGGACGCGCGTGGCCATCAGCGGCTTCGGCGTAGGCCTGTCATGGGGCTCGGCAATTCTCTATCGCGGTTGATCGACTGAATCGACGCAAAAAAACGCCCGGACATTTAAACGTCCGGGCGTTTTGCGTTTTACTGGCGCCGACTTTCTGGCTCT
Organism: Pseudomonas sp. C32; assembly: GCF_030417915.1. Lineage (NCBI taxonomy): Bacteria > Pseudomonadati > Pseudomonadota > Gammaproteobacteria > Pseudomonadales > Pseudomonadaceae > Pseudomonas > Pseudomonas sp. C32. Next base: position 73,935 of record NZ_JAUHUK010000008.1, read on the forward strand.
AAAGCCTTGAATATAAAGGGCTGGCACGCTGCCACTAAAAAATTCGAAAAAACCGCTCAAGCAAACGGGTCCCACGACGATAACTATTACGTAGGTTCTCTAGGCCACACCAGGCGGTTGCCAGGGCCGGAAGCCGCAGTATCCATCCAACGAGGATTTCGTCATGGCTTTAACCGTAAACACCAACATCGCTTCCATCAGCACCCAGGGTAACCTGAACAAAGCCGGCGGCGCCCTGGCTACCTCCATGCAGCGCCTGTCTTCCGGCCTGCGTATCAATAGCGCCAAAGACGACGCTGCTGGCCTGCAAATCGCTAACCGCCTGACCAGTCAGATCAACGGCCTGGGTCAAGCGGTCAAGAACGTGAACGATGGTATCTCCATCGCGCAAACAGCTGAAGGCGCGATGCAGGCCTCGACCGACATCCTGCAAAAAATGCGTACCCTGGCTCTGTCTTCGGCTACCGGCTCCCTGAGCGCTGACGACCGTAAGTCGAACAACGACGAATACCAGGCTCTGACTGCTGAACTGACCCGTATCTCCCAAACCACCACTTTCGGTGGCCAGAAGCTGCTGGACGGTTCGTACGGTACCAAGGCTATCCAGGTCGGCGCCAACGCCAACGAAACCATCAACCTGAGTCTGGAAAACGTAGCAGCCAGCAACATTGGTTCGCAGCAGATCAAAAGTAAGGCAATCGCACCGAGCGCTGCTGGCTTGGCTGGCGGCAACATCACCGTTACTGGTAACGGCCAAACCAAGACTGTTGCATATGCTGCTGCTGCTTCGGCGAAGGACATTGCCACTGGTCTGAACGGTGCAATTGGTGGTCTGACTGCTACTGCCAGCACTGAAGTCAAGCTGGAAGTGGGCGCCGCTACACCGGCGAACTTCAAGCTGGCAGTGGGCAGCAGCGGTACTGTTGACTTCGTCGGTGTCACCGATCTGGCAGGCCTGGCAGACCAACTGAAATCCAACGCAGCCAAGCTCGGTATCAGCGTTAACTATGACGAAGTGAACAAAAGCCTTTCGGTAAAATCCGATTCCGGCGAAAACCTGACTTTCTCGGGCGCTGACGCTAACGCGATTGCAAACATCAAAGTTGGTGCAAAAGATGGCAGCGGCGCATTCGCTACCCCGACAGCACTGGTTGGTGCAGTGACTGTTGTTACCGGTCAAGTTTCCCTCGACTCCGCCAAAGGCTACTCGCTGAGCGACACCGCTACCGGCGTCTCGGATGTGTTCACTGGTGCGACTGTTTCGTCGACCAAGAAAACCATCGCTCAGACAGACGTGACCGATGCTACCAAAGCCCAAAACGCGCTGGCTGTGATCGACAAGGCCATCGGTACCATCGACGGCGTGCGTTCGGGTCTGGGTGCTACCCAAAACCGTCTGACCACCACTGCTGACAACCTGCAGAACATCCAGAAGAACTCCACCGCTGCTCGTTCTACCGTGCAGGACGTGGACTTCGCTGCTGAAACTGCAGAGCTGACCAAGCAACAAACCCTGCAATCGGCTTCGACCGCCATCCTGTCGCAAGCTAACCAACTGCCATCCGCTGTACTGAAGCTGCTTCAGTAATACCAGCGCTTGGTGAGTGACAGAGGGGCGCGTTTACGTGCCCTTTTGTCTTTTTCGTGATGAGGAGATTGGACATGGATATGAGTGTCAAGTTGAACCAGTCTTATTCGGTTGCAGCCCCGCAAAATCCTCCTGTGCAGGCGGATCCGGTCAGCCGACCCAAGGTTGAGGCAGTCGCGAAAACGGCGACAGAGCCCAAGCGTGATGAGCTGGAAAAGGCTGTTACCGATATTCGCGAGTTCGTGCAGGCGAGCCAGCGCAAACTGGATTTTTCCATAGATGATTCCACCGGCCGGGTCGTGGTCAAGGTTATCGCCACCGAGAGCGGTGACGTGATTCGGCAGATCCCTTCGGAAACCGCATTGAAACTGGCACAAAGCCTGAGTCAAGCCAGCAGCCTGCTGTTTGACGACAAGGTCTGAGCTGGCATGAATTTTGTTGCTGTTCGCGTTTGAGGCGCACTTCGCCAAGAAAGCGGCAGCCACTGTATAAGGAGAAAGACGATGGCGGGTTCAACGGTTAGCGGTGTCGGTTCGAACATCGATACCCAGGCGATTGTTAAGTCTCTGGTTGACGCTGAAAAAGTGCCCAAGCAGACGCAGATCAACACTCAGACGTTGAAAGCAACCACCACGCTGTCGTCGATCGGCAAGATCCAGGCGGCGCTTGATGCCTTCCGTGGCGCTTTGGCCAGCATGGGCACCGATAACAGTTTTCGCGGCATGATCACTTCATCCTCGGATGAAAAGGTCGCCACCATGACGGCGGGCAATGGAGCCTCTACCGGCAGTTTTGCCCTGGTGGTGACTCAGTTGGCCAGCGCTTCGAAACTGTCGACCAGCACTTTCGCTGGCGGCGCCTCTTCAGTCGTCAACAGCGGTTCGACGCCGAAAACCCTGACGATTACCCAATCTGGTAAAGATTATGATTTGAGTATTCCTGGGGGCGCGACGCTGCAGCAGGTGCGCGACTCGATCAATACGCAATTCTCTACATCCGGGTTGAGCGCCAACATCCTGACTGACTCGACGGGCTCGCGGTTGGTGTTGACCTCCACAACCATGGGCATTGGCTCTGATCTGACCTTGTCGGGTGACTCTGGTCTCGATCTTGGTGCAACGGTTATCGATGAGCCAAAAAATGCCAAGTACAGCATCGACGGCATTGAGATGCAGTCCAAGAGCAACACGATTGCTGAAGCTGTCAGCGGTGTGAGTATCAAGTTGTTGTCGGTTTCGCCAACGGCCGCCAGCGCCACAAAGCCGACTCCAACAACCATTTCTGTGGCTACCAGCAATTCGGCCTTGAAGTCTGGTGTCAAAGGTTTTGTCGATACCTACAATGCTTTGGTGAAGGCAATCAGTGCAGAGACCAAAGTCACGATAGGGGCAGATGGTAATCCAATTGCTGGCGCGTTGACCGGCGATTCCTCGATGCGCACCCTGATGAGTTCGTTGCGCAATGAATTGAACTCGATGTCTGGTGCAGGCACGTTCAAATCCATTGCTCAATTTGGTATCAGTACGGATTCGAGCACTGGCCTGTTGGTCATCGATGACAAGAAGTGGGACAAGGCGGTCACCACCAATGCGGCGGACATCACCAGTATTTTCAACGGTGGCAACGGTTTGCTCGCGCGCATGACCACTGCCACGGACGGTTATGCAAAAGCCACCACTGGTACTCTGGCTGAGCGCTCGAAAACACTGACCGAAAGCCTGACCGATCTGAAGAAGCAGCAGGACACTCTGGATGAGCGCATGACGCTCCTGCAGGCCAGTCTCTCGGCCAAATACAACGCCATGGACTCCCTTGTAGCAAAGCTGCGCGCCCAGAGCGACAGCATCATGACAACGCTCAATGCCCTGAATAATCAGAAAGACGACTGATCGTTGCGGTCATGAAAAACCCAGGCAGACTGTCGTGACGGTGCCTGGGTTTTTTCTTTGATGGCGAGCCTGCGTTAAAGTTATGCGTCACTCAGTCGACATAAAGATTAGAGCAGTCCCTTTTTCAGTTGTTGTCTGTCACGAGGTAGAAACATGAACCCCATGAGAGCCCTTCGCCAATATCAGAAGGTCAATTCCCATGCCCAGATCTCTGAAGCGAGCCCTCATCGCCTGGTGCAGATGCTGATGGAAGGTGGACTGGATCGCATGGCCCAGGCCAAGGGTGCACTTGAGCGCGGTGATATCGCCCTCAAAGGATTGATGCTGGGTAAGGCGACAGACATCCTCATCGGGCTTCGTGACGGCCTGAACCCGCAGAAGACCGAAGACCCTGCCGCCATCGAACAGCTCGACAGTCTGTACGCCTACATGACCAACCGGTTGATGGACGCTAACACCAGTAATGACGCAGCAATCATCGACGAAGTATCGGGGTTGCTCGAAACCCTTAAAAGCGGCTGGGATGCAATCGGCACCCCACAGGCCTGACGGCCGAGGATGACGTCATGAGTCAAGCACTCCAACGGATCGAACAAACCCGTGAAGCCTTGGTCGACGCCCTGGCAGCGCGCAATTGGGACGCCATCGGTGAACTGGATGCGGCCTGTCGGGAATGCGTTGATGAGGTGCTCAGCGAAGCGCCGGTTGATGAAGACGCTGTGCGCAGCAATCTGGAGGGGTTGTTGGCGGTGTACAAGGATTTATTGACGGCGACGATGGGTGAGCGTCAGGCGATAGTCGATGAGATGTCGCAGATCAACCAAGCGAAGAGCGCGGCAAAGGTTTACCATCTGTTTGGTTAAATAATCCCCGGTTAATCCAAACAAGCGCGCCATAAATTTGACTGTGCACGGTTTTTTGACTTAACTAGTGGCTGGTTCCAGATTTCAGTCGTCTTCAGGCATATCAGGCCTGCAAGCGTTTAGCTTGCCCCAGCATTTTGGGCATTGAGTTGACTAGGGAAGTTGCTATTGCATGTGGCGTGAAACCAAAATTCTGCTGATTGATGACGATAGCGTCCGCCGCCGCGACCTGGCGGTGATTTTAAATTTTCTTGGTGAAGAAAATTTACCCTGCGGCAGCCATGACTGGCAGCAGGCTGTCGGCTCTTTGTCATCAAGTCGTGAAGTCATCTGTGTCCTTATCGGGACGGTTAACGCTCCTGGTGCACTTCCGGGCCTGTTAAAGACACTCGCAACCTGGGATGAGTTCCTTCCGGTTTTGTTAATGGGCGATAATTCTTCCATTGACTTGCCTGAGGACCAGCGTCGCCGTGTGCTTTCGACCCTCGAAATGCCACCCAGCTACAGCAAACTGCTCGATTCGCTGCACCGTGCCCAGGTCTATCGCGAGATGTACGACCAGGCCCGTGAGCGCGGTCGTCACCGTGAACCCAATCTGTTCCGTAGTCTTGTCGGCACCAGCCGGGCGATTCAGCACGTCCGTCAGATGATGCAGCAAGTCGCGGATACCGACGCCAGCGTGCTGATCCTCGGTGAGTCCGGGACTGGCAAGGAAGTGGTTGCGCGTAACCTGCACTACCACTCCAAGCGCCGCGAAGCGCCGTTTGTGCCGGTCAACTGCGGGGCGATTCCGGCAGAGCTGCTGGAAAGCGAATTGTTCGGTCACGAGAAGGGCGCGTTCACCGGAGCGATCACCAGCCGTGCCGGGCGTTTTGAGCTGGCCAATGGCGGCACCCTGTTCCTCGATGAAATCGGCGACATGCCGCTGCCGATGCAGGTCAAGCTGCTGCGCGTGTTGCAGGAGCGCACCTTCGAGCGCGTGGGCAGCAACAAGACCCAGAGCGTCGATGTGCGCATCATCGCGGCCACCCACAAGAATCTCGAAAGCATGATCGAGATCGGCTCCTTCCGCGAAGACTTGTACTACCGCCTGAACGTGTTCCCGATCGAGATGGCGCCGCTGCGTGAGCGCGTCGAAGACATTCCGCTGCTGATGAACGAATTGATCTCGCGCATGGAGCACGAGAAGCGCGGTTCGATCCGTTTCAACTCCGCCGCCATCATGTCGCTGTGCCGACATGGCTGGCCGGGCAACGTCCGCGAACTGGCCAACCTGGTGGAGCGCATGGCGATCATGCATCCGTATGGCGTCATCGGCGTGGTCGAGTTGCCGAAGAAATTCCGCTACGTCGACGATGAAGACGAGCAGATGGTCGACAGCCTGCGCAGCGATCTGGAAGAGCGCGTGGCCATCAACGGTCATACTCAGGACTTCGCCGCCAGCGCCCTGTTGCCGCCGGAAGGTCTGGACCTCAAGGATTATCTTGGCGGGCTGGAGCAAGGGCTGATTCAGCAGGCGCTCGATGATGCCAATGGCATCGTGGCGCGTGCGGCTGAGCGGCTGCGTATCCGGCGCACCACGCTGGTGGAGAAGATGCGCAAGTACGGCATGAGCCGTCGTGATGGGGATGAACAGGCGGATGATTGACGCCTGTTTTTCAACTCATTCATTTTCAAGCGGTTTTTTTTAGGCACGGGTATTGCTAAGTCCCTCGCAACGTTCCGTTTAACTGACGGTCAGCCAAGCGAGAAAACACAATGCCCCAAGCCGCCCAGATGTCTCCTGTTCCTGTTGCCTTGGGGCAATCGTCGTCCGTAGAGCAGGCGAGCCGGCTGGGTCTTGAGCAGACCTTGACGCTGTTCAATCAGATGTCGAGCCAATTGACCGATTCCTACAGCATGCTTGAAGCCCGGGTCACCGAGCTCAAGGGTGAGTTGGCGGTGGTCAGCGCTCAGCGCATGCAGGAGCTGGCCGAAAAAGAACGCCTGGCCAATCGTCTGCAAAACCTTCTTGATCTGTTGCCGGGCGGCATCATTGTCATTGATGCCCAGGGCATCGTGCGCGAAGCGAATCCGGCGGCGTGCGAGTTGCTTGGTCTGCCGCTCGAAGGCGAGTTGTGGCGCCATGTCATCGCCCGCTGCTTTGCGCCGCGCAAAGACGATGGCCATGAAGTCTCTCTCAAGGATGGTCGGCGCCTGTCGATCGCCACGCGTTCGCTGGATGCCGAGCCCGGTCAGTTGGTGCTGATCAACGACCTGACCGAAACCCGTCACCTGCAAGATCAACTGGCCCGCCACGAACGACTGTCTTCCCTCGGCCGCATGGTCGCTTCCCTAGCTCACCAGATTCGCACCCCGTTGTCGGCGGCGCTGCTGTACGCCAGCCATCTGACCGAGCAGGCGTTGCCGGTCGCGACCCAGCAGCGTTTTGCCGGGCGCCTCAAGGAGCGCTTGCACGAGTTGGAGCATCAGGTGCGCGACATGTTGGTGTTCGCTCGCGGTGAACTGCCGCTGACTGACCGCGTGACGCCGGGCCAGTTGATGCAATCGCTGCAGGCCGCAGCGTTGACGCATGTGCAGGATTTGCCGATTCGCTGGCAGTGCGACAGCCATGTTGGGGAGTTGCTGTGCAATCGCGACACCCTGGTCGGAGCGATCCTCAACCTGATCGAAAACGCCATTCAGGCCAGCGCCGGCGATTTACGCCTGAAAGTCCATCTCTATACCCGCGACAGCCACCTGCGCTTGTGTGTCAGTGACAGCGGCAGCGGTATCGACGACGCCGTGCTGGCGCGATTGGGTGAGCCATTTTTCACCACTAAACCCACTGGCACGGGCCTTGGCCTGACCGTGGTCAAAGCCGTGGCGCGTGCGCATCAAGGGGAATTGCAGCTGCGTTCGCGACTCGGTCGCGGTACGTGTGCGCAAGTGATTCTGCCGTTGTTCATCGGCACTCAGGGAGCGGAGTGACAAGCATGTCCATCAAGGTTTTATTGGTCGAGGACGACCGCGCCTTGCGCGAAGCGCTGGCGGATACGCTGCTGCTCGGGGGGCACGATTACAAGGCCGTGTGCTCGGCGGAAGAGGCGCTGACTGCGGTGGGGAGCGAGGCTTTCAGCCTGGTGCTCAGCGACGTCAACATGCCGGGCATGGACGGGCATCAATTGCTTGGCTTGCTGCGGGCGCGCCAGCCGCAACTGCCGGTGTTGTTGATGACGGCGCACGGTGCGGTGGAGCGCGCAGTCGATGCGATGCGTCAGGGGGCGGCGGATTATCTGGTCAAGCCGTTCGAGCCCAAGGCGTTGCTCGATCTGGTGAAGCGTCACGCCTTGGGCAGTCTGGGTCCGGCCGACAGTGACGGCCCGATCGCATTCGAACCGGCCAGCGCCCAGCTGCTGGAGCTGGCAGGACGAGTGGCGCGCAGCGATTCCACGGTGCTGATTTCCGGTGAGTCGGGAACCGGCAAGGAAGTGCTGGCGCGTTACATTCATCAGCATTCCCATCGCGCTGACCAGCCGTTTGTGGCGATCAACTGCGCCGCAATTCCGGACAACATGCTCGAAGCCACATTGTTTGGCCACGAAAAGGGTTCTTTCACGGGCGCCATCGCCGCCCAGGCGGGCAAGTTCGAGCAGGCGGAAGGCGGCACGCTGCTGCTCGATGAAATTTCCGAGATGCCCCTGGGGCTTCAGGCCAAGCTGTTGCGGGTGCTTCAGGAGCGTGAAGTTGAAAGGGTGGGGGCGCGCAAGCCGATCAGCCTGGATATCCGTGTGGTTGCGACGACCAATCGCGATTTGGCGGCAGAGGTCGCGGCCGGTCGCTTCCGCGAAGACCTGTTCTATCGTCTCTCGGTATTTCCGTTGGCCTGGCGCCCGTTGCGTGAGCGCACCACCGACATCCTGCCGCTGGCCGAGCGCCTGCTGGCCAAACACGTCAATAAAATGAAGCATGCACCCGCGCGCCTGTCGCCCGAGGCCCAGGCGTGCCTGATCGGCTATCCGTGGCCGGGGAACGTGCGGGAGCTGGACAACGCGATCCAGCGTGCACTGATTCTTCAACAGGGCGGATTGATTCAGCCGCAGGATTTCTGTCTGGTCGGAGCGGTGGCCTGCGCCCCGTTACCGGTCGCGTCATCGGCCCCCGTTCACATCGCAGAGAGCGAGTCCGAGTCGGCCGGCGCCCTGGGTGATGATCTGCGTCGTCGTGAATTCCAGATGATCATCGATACCCTGCGCGCTGAGCGTGGCCGGCGCAAAGAAGCGGCTGAACGCCTGGGGATCAGCCCGCGAACCCTGCGCTACAAGCTGGCGCAAATGCGCGATGCCGGCATGGATGTGGAAGCGTACTTGTTCGCAACCTGAAGGACTGGCGAAGAACCATATAGGCCACAGCACGATCCTGGGGGCGCTGGTTTGCCGGCGAATCGATGGTGGTCGTGACGCCGTCTTCGCTGGCAAGCCAGCTCCTGCAAGGGAGCGAGATGTCTGGAAAGGGCTTTTGTTAAATGAGGCGATGGAGCTGGCACCCTTGTTGCTAACACCTCAATGCCCGACGAGTGAGTGTCAAAAAAATGCGGGTCGCCCAAGAGAGTAGATCATGAGCCAAGGTATTGAATTTAATCGGTTGATGCTGGATATGCGCGCCATGCAAATGGATGCCATGTCTGCGCCGAAATCGACTGCCGCTGTCCCCGAACTGAATGGCAGCAGCTTTTCCGACATGCTCGGTCAGGCCGTCAATAAAGTGAACGACACCCAGCAGGCGTCTACTCAATTGGCCAGTGCGTTCGAAATCGGCAAAAGTGGCGTCGACCTGACGGACGTGATGATTTCCTCGCAGAAGGCCAGCGTGTCTTTCCAGGCGTTGACCCAAGTGCGTAACAAGCTGGTTCAGGCCTATCAAGACATCATGCAGATGCCTGTTTAAAGGACGAGATTGAGTCATGGCAGAAGCAGTCGCCGATAACGTTCCGGCCAAGACCACCCCGATTGACGGCAAACCGCCGCTGTTCGGGTTGTCTTTCCTGGAAAACCTCTCCGAGATGACCATGTTGCGTCAGGTAGGCCTGTTGGTCGGCCTGGCAGCGAGCGTGGCGATTGGCTTTGCCGTGGTGCTGTGGTCACAGCAACCGGACTACCGGCCTCTGTACGGCAGCCTTGCCGGTATGGACGCCAAGCAGGTCATGGATACCCTGGCCGCCGCCGACATTCCCTACACCGTAGAACCAAACTCCGGCGCGTTACTGGTCAAGGCTGAAGACCTCTCCCGGGCGCGGCTCAAGCTCGCGGGCGCTGGTGTCACTCCCAGCGATGGCAACATCGGTTTTGAAATCCTCGACAAAGAGCAGGGCTTGGGGACCAGCCAGTTCATGGAAGCGACCCGCTATCGTCGCGGCCTCGAAGGTGAACTGGCGCGCACTATTTCCAGCCTGAACAACGTCAAGGGTGCCCGTGTGCACCTGGCGATCCCGAAGAGTTCGGTGTTCGTGCGCGACGAGCGCAAGCCAAGTGCTTCGGTGCTGGTTGAGCTGTACTCCGGTCGTTCGCTGGAGCCTGGGCAAGTCGTGGCGATCATCAATCTGGTGGCGACCAGCGTCCCGGAACTCAGCAAGTCGCAGATCACCGTTGTCGACCAGAAGGGCAACCTGCTCTCCGATCAGGCGGAAAACTCCGAACTGACCATGGCCGGCAAGCAATTCGATTACAGCCGCCGCATGGAAAGCATGCTCACCCAGCGTGTGCACAACATTCTGCAACCGGTGCTGGGCAATGACCGCTACAAAGCCGAAGTCTCGGCCGACGTGGATTTCAGTGCCGTCGAGTCGACCTCCGAGCAGTTCAACCCGGATCAGCCGGCGTTGCGCAGCGAGCAGTCGGTCAACGAGCAGCGCACCGCCAGCAACGGCCCGCAGGGCATTCCCGGTGCCTTGAGCAACCAGCCACCGTCGCCAGCCTCTGCGCCGCAAACCACCGGTGGCGCCACGGCGTCGGCGGGCATGGTGCAGCCAGGTCAGCCGCTGATCGATGCCAACGGTCAGCAAATCATGGACCCGGCCACCGGCCAGCCGATGCTCGCGCCGTACCCGGCGGACAAGCGTCAACAATCGACCAAGAACTTCGAGCTCGACCGTTCCATCAGCCACACCAAGCAACAGCAGGGTCGTTTGAATCGCCTGTCGGTGTCGGTCGTGGTCGACGATCAGGTCATGATCAACCCGGCCAACGGTGAAACCACCCGCGCGCCATGGACCGCCGATCAATTGGCGCGCTTCACGCGTCTGGTTCAGGATGCGGTCGGTTTCGATGCCAGCCGTGGCGACAGTGTCAGCGTGATCAACATGCCGTTCTCCGCCGAGCGCGGTGAAGCGATTGCCGAAATTCCGTTCTATTCCCAGCCGTGGTTCTGGGACATCGTCAAGCAAGTGCTGGGTGTCCTGTTCATCCTGGTATTGGTGTTCGGCGTGTTGCGTCCGGTGCTCAACAACATCACCGGTGGCGGCAAAGACAAACACCTGACCGGTATCGGCAGTGATGTCGAGCTGGGTGGCATGGGCGGTCTGGATGGCGAACTGGCCAACGACCGCGTCAGCCTCGGCGGACCGCAGAGCATTCTGCTGCCGAGCCCGAGCGAAGGCTATGACGCTCAGTTGAACGCAATCAAGAGCCTGGTGGCCGAAGATCCGGGTCGCGTGGCCCAGGTCGTGAAAGAGTGGATTAACGCAGATGAGTGATAACCGAGCCGCGACCGTCAAACTCAACAAGGTCGACAAAGCCGCGATCCTGTTGCTGTCCTTGGGCTCTACCGACGCTGCCCAGGTGTTGCGCCACATGGGGCCCAAAGAGGTTCAGCGTGTGGGCGTGGCCATGGCGCAGATGGGCAATGTGCATCGCGAACAGGTCGAGCAGGTGATGAGCGAGTTCGTCGACATCGTCGGCGACCAGACCAGCCTGGGCGTCGGCTCCGACGACTACGTGCGCAAGATGCTCACCCAGGCCCTGGGCGAAGACAAGGCCAACGGCCTGATCGACCGCATCCTGCTCGGCGGCAACACCAGCGGCCTTGACAGCCTGAAATGGATGGAGCCGCGCGCGGTTGCCGACGTGATCCGTTTCGAACACCCGCAGATCCAGGCGATCGTGGTGGCATACCTCGATCCGGACCAGGCCGGTGAAGTGCTGGGCAACTTCGACCACAAAGTGCGGCTGGATATCATTCTGCGGGTTTCCTCGCTGAACACCGTGCAGCCAGCGGCGCTGAAAGAACTCAACCAGATTCTCGAGAAGCAGTTCTCCGGCAACTCGAACGCCTCGCGCACCACCTTGGGCGGTATCAAGCGTGCGGCGGACATCATGAACTTCCTCGACAGCTCAATCGAAGGCCAGCTCATGGACTCGATCCGCGAAGTCGACGAAGACCTGTCCGGTCAGATCGAAGACCTCATGTTCGTGTTCAACAACCTGGCCGATGTCGACGACCGCGGCATTCAGGCGTTGCTGCGCGAGGTGTCTTCGGACGTGCTGGTGCTGGCCCTCAAAGGGTCGGACGAAGGCGTCAAGGAAAAGATCTTCAAGAACATGTCCAAACGTGCCGCCGAACTGTTGCGCGACGACCTGGAAGCCAAGGGCCCGGTGCGCGTCAGCGACGTCGAAACCGCGCAGAAGGAAATCCTCACTATTGCCCGCCGTATGGCCGAAGCCGGAGAAATCGTGCTCGGTGGCAAGGGCGGCGAGGAAATGATCTAACCCCATGGCCAAGCATGATGACGCGCCTACCGACCTGATCCGGGCGGGAGATGTCAGTGGTTTTGATACCTGGGCATTGCCCAGTTTCGATCCGCCACCCCCCGAGCCGGAACCGGAGCCCGAACCCGAGCCGCCGGAAATGGAGGAAGTGCCGCTGGAGGAAGTCCAGCCACTGACCCTCGAAGAACTCGAAAGCATTCGCCAGGAAGCCTACAACGAAGGCTTCGCCGTGGGCGAGAAGGAAGGCTTTCACAGCACCACGCTCAAGGTCCGCCAGGAAGCCGAAGTGGCCCTGACCGCGAAGGTCGCGGCGCTGGAGCAGTTGATGACGCATCTGTTCGAGCCCATCGCCGAGCAGGATACGCAGATTGAGAAGTCCCTGGTTGATCTCGTGCAGCACATCACCAAACAAGTGATTCAGCGCGAACTGGCCATCGACTCGACGCAGATCGAACACGTCATGCGCGAGGCGCTCAAGCTGTTGCCGCTGGGCGTCGGCAATGTGCGCTTGTACATCAATCCCCAGGATTTCGAACAGGTCAAAGCCTTGCGCGAGCGCCATGAAGAAACCTGGCGCATCGTCGAGGACGAGTCGCTGTTGGCGGGCGGTTGCCGGGTCGAGACGGAGCACAGTCGCATCGACGCGACGGTCGAAACCCGCGTCGCACGGGTGATGGACAAGCTGTTCGACCAATTGCACGAGCAAGCGCTGCACCCGGCGGCACCTGACGTGAGCCTGGAATTGCCCGTCGAGAGCAAACCCGCGGTCGCGCCAGAGCCGGACATTGCCGATGCGCCTTGATCGCACCAGTTTCGCCAAACGCCTGGGCAGTTACGCCGAGGCGACGGAACTGGCCGGTGCTCCCATTCTTGAAGGCCGCCTGCTGCGCATGGTCGGCCTGACCCTCGAAGCCGAAGGCCTGCGCGCCGCCATGGGCAGCCGCTGCATGGTCATCAACGATGACAGTTATCACCCGGTGCAGGTTGAAGCTGAAGTCATGGGCTTCTCCGGCAGCAAAGTCTTTTTGATGCCCGTCGGCAGCGTTGCCGGCATCGCCCCCGGCGCCCGCGTGGTGCCTCTGTCTGACACCGGTCGACTGCCCATGGGCATGAGCATGCTCGGGCGTGTGCTTGACGGTGCCGGTCGTGCGCTGGACGGCAAGGGCGGGATGAAGGCCGAAGACTGGGTGCCGATGGACGGCCCGACCATCAACCCGCTCAAGCGCGAACCGATCAGCGAACCGCTGGATGTGGGCATTCGTTGCATCAACGGCATGCTGACGGTCGGTCGCGGTCAGCGGCTCGGGCTGTTCGCCGGTACCGGTGTCGGTAAATCCGTACTGTTGGGCATGATGACCCGGTTCACCGAGGCCGACATCATCGTCGTCGGACTCATCGGCGAGCGGGGTCGTGAAGTTAAAGAGTTCATCGAGCACATCCTCGGTGAAGAAGGGCTCAAGCGTTCAGTGGTGGTGGCGTCCCCGGCGGACGATGCGCCATTGATGCGTCTGCGCGCCGCGATGTATTGCACGCGAATCGCCGAATACTTTCGCGACAAGGGCAAGAATGTCCTGTTGCTCATGGATTCCCTGACCCGTTTCGCCCAGGCCCAGCGGGAAATCGCGTTGGCCATTGGCGAGCCGCCCGCGACCAAGGGCTATCCGCCGTCGGTTTTCGCCAAGTTGCCGAAACTGGTGGAGCGAGCGGGCAACGCGGAGAAGGGCGGTGGTTCGATCACTGCGTTCTATACCGTGCTGTCCGAAGGCGATGACCAGCAGGACCCGATTGCCGACTCGGCGCGAGGCGTGCTCGACGGGCACATCGTGCTGTCCCGTCGACTCGCAGAAGAGGGGCATTACCCTGCCATCGATATCGAAGCGTCCATCAGTCGGGTGATGCCGGCGGTGGTGTCTCCGGAGCACATGGTGCGTGCGCAGTATTTCAAGCAATTGTGGTCGCGTTATCAACAGAGTCGCGACCTGATCAGCGTCGGTGCCTATGTCGCCGGCGGCGATCGCGAGACCGATCTGGCAATTTCCCTGCAGCCGCAATTGGTCAAATACCTGCGCCAGGGGCTCAACGACAGCATCAGCCTGGGCGAAAGTGAGGCTTACCTCGCCTCGATCTTCGCGCCTGCGGCTGGCGGTTAACCGGGCATGGCGCAGACTCGGGCAGGGCGTCTGGCTCCCGTCGTGGAAATGGCGGAAAAAGTCGAGAAAACCGCGGTCCAGCGTTTGGGGCATTTTCAGGGTCAGGTGCGGCTGGCGGAAAGCAAGCTCGCCGACCTCGAAGCCTTTCGTCTGGACTACCAGGAACAATGGATCGTACGCGGTAGCAGCGGCGTTTCCGGTCAATGGTTGCTGGGCTATCAAGGGTTCCTCGCGCAACTGGGCACGGCCATTGACCAGCAGCGGCAAAGCCTTGCCTGGCATCAAAACAATCTGAACAAGGCGCGGGAAACCTGGCAGCAGGCGTTCGCAAGAGTCGAAGGTTTGCGCAAACTGGTTCAGCGTTATACCGATGAGGCGCGAGCGCTGGAAGACCGGCGTGAACAGAAGTTGCTGGACGAATTGTCCCAACGCTTGCCGCGCGAGAATCCGTATTGAGTCAGTGGGGCCGCGTTATCGTTCATCGCGGGCAAGCCACGCTCCACAGGTTTTGCGTCGTTCGCGTGGGCGCGTGGCTTGCCCGCGATGGCGATTTCAGGGCCGCTGCAATGTTCATTCTTGCTCCAACCTCTACCCAATGCTAAACCTTGTACAAGCAGGTTCCTCAATGACAAGGAAGCCATGACATGCCAGTCGTTACTGAAATCTCCCCGGACGGGAAAAAGCTGACGATATCGATCAAGGGGCGATTCGATTTCGCCAAGCATCAGGAATTTCGCGAGTCTTACGAAAAAAACCACCTTTCAGCCATTGTGGTCGACCTCAAAGAGGCCACCTACCTCGACAGCTCCGCATTGGGCATGCTGCTCTTGCTGCGTGATCACGCCGGCGGCGAAAGCGCTGATATCCGAGTGGTCAACAGCAGCTCGGATGTGCGAAAAATCCTCGCCATCTCTAACTTCGACAAACTGTTCGACATCAGTTGAACACCGTGCAGCCGCTTGAGTTGCTGACGATCCTGATCGCCGAGGACAGCGCTGCTGATCGCATGCTGTTGGCGAGCATTTTGCGTCGTCAGGGGCATGCGGTACTGACAGCGGCCAACGGTGCGGAGGCGGTCGATGTTTTCCGCGAACTTCGGCCGCATTTGGTGCTGATGGACGCGATGATGCCGGTGATGGACGGCTTCGAGGCGGCCCGGCAGATCAAGGCGTTGTCCGGGGAAAACCTGGTGCCGATCATCTTCCTCACGTCGTTGTCCGAGAACGAAGCCCTGGCCCGCTGCCTGGAGGTGGGGGGCGACGACTTTCTGGCGAAACCCTATAACCAGGTCATCCTCGCTGCCAAGATCAAGGCGATGGATCGTCTGCGACGGTTGCAGGCCACCGTGCTGCAGCAGCGTGACCAGATCGCCAGACACCATGAATACCTGCTCAACGAGCAACGCGTAGCCAAAGCCGTTTTCGACAAGGTCGCGCACTCCGGTTGCCTGAATGCCGCTCCCAATATCCGCTATTTGCAGTCGCCTTATGCGCTGTTCAACGGTGACCTGTTGCTGGCCGCGTACACCCCGGCGGGCGACATGCATGTGCTGCTCGGCGATTTCACCGGCCACGGTTTGCCCGCCGCCGTGGGTGCCATGCCCCTGGCCGAAGTCTTTTACGGCATGACCGCCAAGGGGTATGGGGTGTCGGAAACCCTGCGCGAGATGAATGCCAAGCTCAAACGCATCCTGCCCGTGGACATGTTCTGTTGCGCGATCTTGCTGTGCCTGAGTTTTCAGCGGCGCTCGGTGGAGGTCTGGAACGGCGGCATGCCGGACGGATACCTGCATCACATTGCCGACGGTGAACGCGAGCCCCTGGCGGCGCGGCATCTGCCACTTGGCGTGCTGAGTCCGGAGTCGTTCGATGACCGCACCGAGGTGCACCCCATGGCCATCGGGGACCAGGTTTTCCTGCTATCCGACGGAGTAGTCGACACCTGTAATGCCGATGACCAACTGTTTGGCGTGGAGCGATTGCAGCAGGTGTTCGCGGCCAATCGGCAACCTGATGCCGTGTTCGAAGAGATCAAGCAGGCACTGCGGGATTTTGGCGGTGAGTCCCGCGATGATGTCAGCATGGTCGAGATCAGTCTGTTGGAGCCGGCGCAGATCAGCCCGCCAGCGTTGATGTATTCCGACAGTGGCCAGTCCTGTCCGCTGGATTGGTCGGTCAGCTTCGAGTTTCGCGCCGCAACGCTCAAACGCTTCAATCCGTTGCCCTATCTGTTGCAATTGCTGCTGGAAGTGCATGGCCTGCGCGCTCAGAGCGGGGCGCTGTACAGTGTGCTGGCGGAGTTGTACTCCAATGCACTGGAACATGGCGTGCTGGGCCTGGATTCAAGTCTCAAGCGCAACGCCTCCGGTTTTGCACGCTATTATCAACAGCGCAGTGTCCGCCTCGAGGCGCTCGAGGACGGCTATATCCGGGTGAATTTGCAGGTAGAACCGAGAGACGAGGGTGGTTGCCTGACCATTCACGTCGAGGACAGCGGCAAAGGTTTTGATGTGGTGCGAGTGATGGAGAGACCCTTGGATGACGTCCGTCTGTCGGGACGTGGGATCAGTCTGATCCGTCAGTTGGGCCGAAACGCTCAATGGACCGACAATGGTCGAAGTGCCCGCGTGGAGTTTTTCTGGAAGGCTCTGGCATAATCCTCGAATTCTTGATCAGGGAGTGAGCAAGTGGCTGATAAACATCTGGACCCGGACGTATTGAGTGCGTTGCGGGAGGTCATGGAGGATGAGTATCCGAAGTTGCTCGATACTTTTCTTGCCGACTCTGAAGCGCGTTTGAATCTTCTGCACGCAACAGAAGACACTGCGCAGCTCATTGAAGCTGCTCACAGCCTCAAAGGCAGCAGCGGCAACCTGGGGGCTAACAGGCTCGCCGAGCTGTGTAGCCAACTCGAACACAACGCCAACAGCATGCGTTCCCAAAGCATCAAAAAGCTGATCGCTGAGATTGATGACGAGTTCGCGATCGTGAGGCCACTTTACGAAGCCGAACGGCAACGTTCTCTGACCGAAAGCTGACCTGTCCGATACGATTCTTCTCTTTCGGCTGAAACTGGCTCGCCCCTTGCAGATAACTTTTCAACTGTATCTACGAGCCCCGTGCGGCGGAGACCGTTTCATGTCTGTCACTCCCAATATCCTGCTTCAGGCCACCGCACAGGCCAAGGCGCAAGCGGCGTCCGCCAATAGCCCGGCGCTGGCGGCCGAGCCTGAAGGCAAGGCGTCCAGCTTTGCTCATGTGTACGCCAATCAGGCCCAGAACAAGCCTTCGGCGATGGGCGATGGCTCGTCCAAATCAATGCGCGATAAAGCGGTTGATGGGCCCGGCAAAAAAGACAGCGGCGACGACAAGTCTGCCGCTGTGCAGCCAGCCATTGCCGATAACGGCAAATCCTTGCCCGCCGACAAACCGTCGCCCGCTGATGACACGTCGGTCAGTGATGAGGTCTCAGAGGCCGAACAGGCTCCGTTCGTCGATACACTGCCAACTGACCCTGCGCTCGACCCGGCATTGCAACAGGTCGCTCAAGCGTTAGTGCCAGCACCGCTGCCAGTGACGGATGCCGCACAGCCCGCAGAGGAAACACCGTTGGCGTCAGCTATTCCAGCTGCCGCGACGACGGCGCTGGTAGCCACCGACGGGGATTTCGATCCAGAGGCCGACCCGCTCGATGCGCTGCCGGCGTTGCGCCTGGCCATGGAGCAGAGTGGGCATGTGTCCGCGTCCAGCCAGGCTCAGGCGAAGAGTGCACAGACACCCGCCCAGGCACAGGCTGACGGAGAGTCAACCGCGGCACAGAATTTTGCTGCGGGAATGGCGAACATGCTGGACGTGCAGGTCGACAAGGACAGCACCAGCCAGGGAGGCGACAACGCGTTCAGTGGTCTGATCGACGACGGTCTCAAGGATCTGAAGAGCGCCAGCAGCGATACCCGTGTCGATGATTTCGCCAACCGTCTGGCCGCGTTGACCCAGGCTGCCACGCCGAAAACCGCCAACGCCTTGCCAGTGAACCAGCCGATTGCCATGCATCAAAGTGGTTGGACCGAAGAAGTGGTGAACCGGGTCATGTACCTGTCCAGCGCCAATCTCAAGGCGGCTGACATACAGTTGCAGCCCGCGGAACTGGGGCGCCTGGATATTCGGGTGAACATGGTCCCGGATCAGCAGACCCAGGTAACGTTCATGAGCGCCCATCCGGGTGTCCGTGAAGCGCTCGACAGTCAGGTGCACCGCTTGCGGGACATGTTTGTGCAGCAGGGTATGGGACAGGTTGACGTCAACGTCTCCGACCAGTCCCGTGGTTCACAGGATCAAGGGCAGCATCAGCAGGCCCGCAACGGTCGAACCAACGCCAATGGCGGTCGACTTGACGGCGTGGACGAGAGTCTCACCCCAAGCGTCGCCGAAGTCGCCGCTACCACCACCAGCGTGATCGGCTCCAGCGCGGTCGATTACTACGCCTGACGAACACAACGCCCAACCTTGTAGGAGCGAGCTTGCTCGCGATGGACGTTAACGATGACGAGTGCCGTCTGGATAAACGCGGCGCTCTCACGTCTTTCGCGAGCAAGCTCGCTCCTACATGGCATAACACTTGCTCTTGCCTATCCGTGCGACTGTGAAAACCCGAATAGTGACGGATTATTGGCATGGCGAAGAGCGACGCAGCAGTAAAAGACCCCGCAACCAAAGGCAAACTCAAGCTGATTATCGCGATCGTGGTGGCCCTGCTGCTGGCGATCGGTTTGTCCGTGGGGGCGACCTGGTACTTCATGCACAGCGCTCAGAGCAAGCCTGCCGCCGTGGCTGAGACCGCCCCGATCGGCAAGCAGCCAGCGATTTTCGAACCGATGGCGCCGGCATTCGTGGCCAACTTCAACCAGAACGGTCGCCAGCGTTACATGCAAGTGAGCATCACCATGCTCGGGCGTAACCAGGCTGATCTGGAAGCGCTCAAGGTCCACATGCCAGTGATCCGCAATAACCTGGTCATGCTGTTCTCCGGTCAGGACTTCGCGACCCTCGCGTCGCCGGTCGGCCAGGAAATGCTGCGCCAGAAAGCAACGGCCAGTGTCCAGGAAGTGGCGCAGAAAGAGCTGGGCAAAGTGGTGATCGAACAGTTGCTTTTCACTAATTTCGTACTGCAGTAGGAACACGACATGGCCGTGCAGGACCTGCTGTCCCAGGATGAGATCGATGCGCTGTTGCATGGCGTCGACGATGGTCTGGTACAGACCGAGAACGCTGCCGAACCCGGCAGCGTCAAAAGCTATGACCTGACCAGTCAGGACCGCATCGTCCGTGGACGCATGCCGACGCTGGAAATGATCAACGAACGTTTCGCCCGCTACACGCGCATCAGCATGTTCAACATGCTGCGTCGTTCCGCGGACGTGGCGGTCGGTGGTGTGCAGGTGATGAAGTTCGGCGAATACGTGCACTCGCTGTACGTGCCGACCAGCCTCAACCTGGTCAAGATCAAACCCCTGCGCGGTACCGCGCTGTTCATCCTCGACGCCAAACTGGTGTTCAAACTGGTGGACAACTTCTTTGGCGGCGATGGCCGTCACGCGAAGATCGAAGGCCGTGAATTCACGCCGACCGAACTGCGTGTGGTGCGCATGGTGCTGGAGCAAGCGTTCGTCGATTTGAAGGAAGCCTGGCAGGCGATCATGGAAGTGAACTTCGAGTACATCAACTCGGAAGTGAACCCGGCCATGGCCAACATCGTCGGCCCCAGCGAAGCCATTGTGGTGTCGACGTTCCACATCGAACTCGATGGCGGTGGCGGCGACCTGCACGTGACCATGCCGTACTCGATGATCGAGCCGGTGCGCGAAATGCTCGATGCCGGCTTCCAGTCCGACCTCGACGATCAGGACGAGCGCTGGGTCAATGCCCTGCGCCAGGACGTACTGGATGTCGACGTGCCGATCGGTGCCACCGTTGCGCGACGTCAGTTGAAACTGCGCGACATCCTGCACATGCAGCCGGGGGACATCATCCCGGTCGAAATGCCGGAAGACATGATCATGCGCGCCAACGGCGTACCGGCCTTCAAGGTCAAGATGGGCTCGCACAAAGGCAACCTGGCGTTGCAAGTGATCGAGCCGATCGAGCGTCGTTGATCGGCGCTCCAAACACATTCGCAGTTAACCGAATTCTGAATTTTTGCTCGCCGAGGACACTGACACTATGAACACGCAAGACGATCAGGCTCTGGCCGATGAATGGGCTGCCGCCCTGGAAGAAACCGGTGACGCCGGGCAGGCCGATATCGATGCCTTGCTGGCAGCCGACACGGGCAATTCGTCATCCAACCGTCTGCCGATGGAGGAGTTCGGCAGCGTGCCGAAAAACAACGAGCCGGTCACTCTCGACGGCCCGAACCTGGATGTGATTCTCGATATCCCGGTATCGATTTCCATGGAAGTGGGCAGCACCGACATCAACATCCGCAACCTGCTGCAACTCAACCAGGGTTCGGTGATCGAGCTGGATCGTCTGGCCGGTGAGCCGCTGGATGTGCTGGTCAACGGCACACTCATCGCCCATGGCGAAGTGGTGGTGGTCAACGAGAAGTTCGGCATCCGCCTGACCGACGTGATCAGCCCAAGCGAACGCATCAAGAAGCTGCGCTGAGTGAAAAAGGTTCTGGGCGTTCTTCTGGCATTGCCGTTGACTGCACTGGCGGCCGAGCCGGTCGCAACGGCCGCCGTCGCTGCTGCGCCGACGGTCAACAGCGGTGTGGCCGGGCAACTGACGCAACTGGTGTTTGGTTTGCTGTTGGTGCTCGGGCTGATCTTCTTCCTGGCCTGGTTGCTGCGCCGGGTGCAGCAGGCCGGACCCGCAGGCAAAGGGCAAGTCATCGAGTTGATCGGGTCCCGCGCACTGGGTCCGCGTGACCGGTTGATGCTGGTGCAGGTTGGCAATGAGCAGATTCTGCTGGGACTGAGTCCTGGGACCATCACCGCGCTGCACGTCCTCAAGGAGCCGGTGCAGGTGCCGAGCACGATTGAAAAAACGACGCCGGAATTTGCCCAGCGCCTGCTGGAGATCCTGGGCAAAGATCACAAGGATAAGAAGTAATGGGTGCGTTACGCATCGTCTTGACGTTGGCCCTGATGCTGGCTGCGCCGTTGGCGTTCGCCGCCGATCCGTTGTCGATCCCGGCCATCACGTTGGGCACCAACGCCGAAGGCGCTCAGGAATACTCGGTCAGCCTGCAAATCCTGCTGATCATGACCGCGCTGAGTTTC
Source organism: Pseudomonas sp. C32 (assembly GCF_030417915.1). Taxonomy (NCBI): domain Bacteria; kingdom Pseudomonadati; phylum Pseudomonadota; class Gammaproteobacteria; order Pseudomonadales; family Pseudomonadaceae; genus Pseudomonas; species Pseudomonas sp. C32. The sequence goes on from NZ_JAUHUK010000008.1 coordinate 95,449, forward strand.
ATCCCGGCGTTCGTCATGCTGATGACCAGTTTCACCCGGATCATCATCGTTTTCTCGATCCTGCGTCAGGCCCTTGGCTTGCAACAGACGCCTTCGAACCAGATCCTCACGGGCCTGGCGCTGTTTCTGACGATGTTCATCATGGCGCCGGTGTTTGACCGGGTGAACCAGGACGCCTTGCAGCCGTACCTGGCGGAAAAGCTCACGGCCCAGGACGCCGTTGCCAAGGCGCAGGTGCCGATCAAGGACTTCATGCTCGCCCAAACGCGCAGCAGCGATCTTGAGCTGTTCATGCGCTTGTCCAAGCGCACCGACATTGCCACGCCGGATCAGGCGCCGCTGACCATCCTGGTGCCGGCCTTCGTGACGTCCGAACTGAAAACCGCTTTCCAGATCGGCTTCATGATCTTCATTCCGTTCCTGATCATCGATCTGGTCGTGGCCAGTGTGCTGATGGCGATGGGCATGATGATGCTCTCGCCACTGATCATTTCCCTGCCGTTCAAAATCATGCTGTTCGTGCTGGTGGATGGCTGGGCCTTGATTATCGGTACGTTGGCCAGCAGCTTCGGCGGTGTCTCGCCATGACGCCGGAAGTCGCCGTCGACATTTTTCGCGAAGCGCTGTGGCTGACCACGTTGATGGTGGCGGTGCTGGTGATTCCGAGTTTGCTGGTGGGCCTGATCGTGGCGATGTTCCAGGCTGCTACCCAGATCAACGAACAGACCCTGAGCTTCCTCCCGCGTCTGCTGGTGATGCTGGTGACGCTGATCGTCGCCGGCCCGTGGCTGGTGCAGACCTTCATGGAATACATCATCCAGCTGTACCACAACATTCCGATGGTCATCGGCTAAGCCATGTCATCGCTGCTGCAGTTGACCGACACCCAGATCAGCACGTGGGTCGCGACCTTCATGTTGCCGCTGTTTCGTGTCGGCGCCTTGCTGATGGTCATGCCGGTGTTCGGCACTTCGCTGGTGCCCAAGCGTATTCGGCTCTATTTCGCCCTCGCCATCACCGTGGTCATTGCGCCCAACCTGCCGCCCATGCCGCCGGTACATGCGCTGGATCTGAGCGGGCTGCTGCTGATTGCCGAGCAGATTCTCGTCGGCGCGATCCTCGGGTTCTCTCTGCAATTGTTCTTCCAGGCTTTCGTGGTGGCCGGGCAAATTGTCTCAATCCAGATGGGCATGGGCTTCGCGTCCATGGTCGACCCCACCAACGGCGTGTCGGTGGCGGTGATCGGACAGTTCTTCACCATGCTGGTGACGCTGATGTTCCTGGCTATGAACGGGCATCTGGTGGTGTTCGAGGTGCTGACCGAGAGCTTCACCACGTTGCCGGTCGGTAGCGGCCTGATGGTCAATCATTACTGGGAAATTGCAGGCAAACTGGGTTGGGTCCTGGGTGCGGCATTGCTGCTGGTACTGCCGGCGATCACGGCGCTGTTGGTGGTTAACATCGCGTTCGGCGTGATGACGCGGGCGGCGCCGCAACTGAATATTTTCTCCATCGGTTTTCCGCTGACACTGGTGCTCGGGCTGTTCATCGTCTGGGTCGGTCTGGCGGACATTCTCAATCAGTATCAGCCGCTGGCCACCGAGGCCTTACAGCTTTTACGCGAACTGGCAAAGGCGCGCTGAGCCATGGCTGAGAGCGAAAGCGGTCAGGACAAAACAGAAGACCCCACGGAGAAAAAGAAAAAGGACGCCCGTGAAAAGGGTGAGATTGCCCGTTCCAAGGAGCTAAATACGCTGGCGATCATGCTGGCAGGTGCTGGCGCGTTGCTGGTGTTCGGCGGAGCGCTGGCTCAGGAAATGATGGACCTGATGCGCCTGAATTTTACGCTGTCGCGGGAAGTGGTGCTGGATCAGCGCTCGATGGGCGCCTATCTGCTGCACTCGGGGCAGATCGCCTTGCTGGCGATTCAGCCGGTGATGATCACCTTGCTGCTGGCCGCGTTGATCGGCCCGATTTCCCTCGGTGGCTGGTTGTTCTCCGCGGGCACCATGGCGCCCAAATTCAGCCGTATGAACCCCGGCGCAGGTCTCAAACGCATGTTTTCGGCCAAGGCCGTGGCCGAACTGCTCAAAGCCTTGGCGAAGTTCTTCATCGTGCTGTTTGTGGCGCTGTTGGTCTTGTCCGCAGACATCGACGATTTGTTGCGTATCGCCCACGAACCGCTGGATCGGGCCATCACTCATAGCCTGCAATTGGTCGGCTGGAGCACTCTGTGGATGGCCTGCGGATTGATCATCATTGCCGCCGTAGACGTACCGATCCAGATCTGGGAAAGCATCAAGAAACTGAAGATGACCAAGCAGGAAGTGCGCGACGAGCACAAGGATCAGGAAGGACGACCGGAGGTCAAACAGCGCATTCGCCAGTTGCAACGCGAAATGTCCCAGCGCCGGATGATGGCGGCAATCCCCGATGCCGACGTGGTCATCACCAACCCGACCCACTACGCCGTGGCGCTCAAGTACGACCCGGACAAGGGCGGGGCTCCGATGCTGATCGCCAAGGGCAGCGACTTCCTGGCGCTGAAGATTCGTGAAATCGCGGCGGCCAATGAGATTTTGCTGCTGGAATCGCCGGCGCTGGCGCGGTCGATTTATTACTCGACGGAGTTAGAGCAGGAAATTCCGGGTGGGCTGTATCTCGCGGTTGCGCAGGTGTTGGCTTACGTCTACCAGATTCGGCAGTACCGGGCGGGCAAAGGAAAGCGGCCGGATCCGCTCAAGGATGATTTGCCGATTCCGCCGGATTTGCGGCGGGATTCTTAAAGTAGAGTTACTGTGTTTTTAGCTCAATCGCTCCTTGCTCCTTGACAGGGGATAGATTTGGCGATTTTAGCCGTTGCGAATATGTAAGATTTTTTCTGGGTGGAAATTGATGCTTTTTCCTTTTTTCACATGATGGGTCTGTGTTCTAAAAAAGGTGTCTAGGTCGCTGTATGGGTCATCTGGGTAGTGCTGGCGAGAATAATTAAATTGTTCAAGAATATCCTGCGGGTCGTTGTTCGCCACCACAATACCTTTATAGCCTTTTACGGGTTTTCTAGTCAGGTGTGAAAATTCTGCTGCGAATGAGTTGCGGCCGCCCTCCGCAGAATGGCAAGCCAAAATTCTAACGTTTTCGTATTTTTCAAAGTTGTAGTTTTTCTGCAGTAGCTCGGTGTGAAGCTCTTTAGGGGTTAACTGTCGATCTTTGAAGATAACTTTCGAGGGCTTACTTGATATGCCTGGCTCGCCATGAGCTTTAATGTTGAGACGTGTATTGCCCTTGTAGTTATCTATAAAAGTGAACGCTGCGTCGTCGATCATTCGAATCTCTTGCATGTATCCATTCCTTGGGGCTTTTGCTGCTGTAAGTGCTCGCCGCGATGAAAGAAAGGATGTAAAGATTTTTGCGAGTGGAATATGGCCGTTTTGATCATAAAAGTTGACCGGATCCGCGAGGCAATAGGCATACGGATTCAACCCGCCATTTCCAAACGGACTCAAACTATCCGGACTATTAAATCGCATCAAAACAGGATTAAACGCCCGATACCCATTCCCCAACAAATAACACCCGGTCACCGCATCCGCCCGCTCACCATTGAACCCCAGCAAGCTGCTCAATCCGCTTTCAGCCCGATGATGGCCGTAGGGCGAGTAGGCGATGGGGTATTGCAGATCGGCTTTAAGAGTCTGCAGTACCGAACGCTGCGGATCGGTAGCCAGCAGTGTGCTTTCGACGGCATCGTTCTGACGCTTCTGTTGCGCTAGCAGCAGGTTGTCCTTCTGAAAAATGGAGTACCCGATTGCCCCCTGTATTTCCGTACTCAGGCGACTTTTGCAATAAAACCGTTGGTGCGCTGCTGCCCCCGGCAGGAATTGGCTGATCAAACGATCCAGTGGATCGTAGGCATTGCGGCAGAGCAGGATTGGTTGTGAGGAAGCCATAGAGCTTGCTCCAGATTCTCGGGGGAGCTTGAGTATCGGCGGATTATTGCCAGCTCGGTACTATCAGAACTGATAGGTTCGGTGCGCTGTATGGCTCGATCAGTTGCAAGCCTGGACACCACTAACCCTGTGGGAGCTTGCTCGCGATAGCGGCGGGTCAGTCAACATACGTGCTCGCTGTGTCGACGTCATCGCGAGCAAACTCGCTCCCACAAGGACCTCCGCAGGCCGCACAGGCCACCGCTGCATCCTCAAATCCAAAAGTTGGAAGGCTTCTTGCAATAGCCACCCTGCGCCTGCTTCTGGCGTCAAAAGTTTGCTTCAAAGGAACGGGGAATACCGGTGGATCGCTCTCAGTTAATCAGCGCAGCTCGCACAAACGTCGCCGACCTCAGTCGGGGCAATTTGGGTGTGCCATTGTTGCTGCTGGTCATGCTGGCGATGATGATGTTGCCGATTCCGCCGTTTCTGCTGGACGTGTTCTTCACGTTCAACATTGCGTTGTCGATTGTGGTGCTGCTGGTCTGCGTGTACGCCTTGCGGCCGCTGGATTTCGCGGTGTTCCCGACCATTCTGCTGGTGGCGACTTTGTTGCGCCTGGCGCTGAACGTGGCCTCCACCCGGGTGGTGATGCTTCACGGCCAGGACGGTCATGCCGCCGCCGGCAAGGTGATCCAGGCCTTCGGTGAAGTGGTGATTGGCGGTAACTACGTGGTCGGTATCGTGGTTTTCGCGATCTTGATGATCATCAACTTCGTCGTGGTGACCAAGGGTGCCGGGCGGATTTCCGAGGTGAGTGCGCGTTTCACCCTCGATGCAATGCCCGGCAAACAAATGGCGATCGACGCCGACCTCAACGCCGGCCTGATCGACCAGGCGCAAGCCAAGGCGCGTCGTTCGGAAGTTGCGCAGGAAGCCGAGTTCTACGGTTCCATGGACGGTGCCAGCAAGTTCGTCCGGGGTGACGCCATTGCCGGCCTGCTGATTCTGTTCATCAACCTGATCGGCGGCATGGCGGTCGGTATCTTCCAGCACGGCATGACCTTCGGCGACGCCGGTAAGGTTTACGCGTTGCTGACCATCGGTGACGGTTTGGTGGCGCAATTGCCATCACTGTTGTTATCGACAGCGGCGGCAATCATGGTGACCCGTGCTTCCGGTTCGGAAGACATGGGCAAGCAGATCAATCGCCAGATGTTCGCCTCGCCCAAAGCGCTGGCGGTGGCGGCGGGCTTGATGGCGGTCATGGGGCTTGTCCCGGGCATGCCGCACTTTTCCTTCCTGAGCATGGCGGCCCTCGCGGCAGGTGGTGCCTACCTGTTCTGGAAGAAGCAGAACGGCGCCAAGGTGCAGGCGCTGCAAGAGGTCAAGCGTCAGCAGGAATTGCTGCCTTCGCCAGCCCGGGCCCAGGAAACCAAGGAGCTTGGCTGGGATGACGTGACACCGATCGACATGATCGGCCTGGAAGTGGGCTATCGCCTGATTCCATTGGTGGACCGCAACCAGGGCGGCCAGCTGCTGGCGCGGATCAAGGGCGTGCGCAAGAAGCTGTCCCAGGATCTGGGCTTCCTGATGCCGACCGTGCATATCCGCGACAACCTCGACCTGGCCCCCAGCGCCTATCGCCTGACCCTCATGGGGGTGATCCTGGCGGAAGCGGAGATTTACCCGGATCGCGAACTGGCGATCAACCCGGGGCAGGTCTACGGCACGCTCAACGGCATCACCGCCAAAGACCCGGCTTTCGGCCTGGAGGCGGTGTGGATCGAGATCAGTCAGCGTGCCCAGGCACAATCCCTTGGCTATACAGTGGTCGATGCCAGTACAGTAGTGGCCACCCACTTGAACCAGATTCTCTACAAGCATTCCAGTGAGCTGATCGGCCACGAGGAAGTGCAGCAACTCATGCAATTGCTGGCCAAGAGTTCGCCGAAACTGGCAGAAGAACTGGTGCCGGGTGTGGTGTCGCTGTCGCAATTGCTCAAGGTGCTGCAAGCGTTGTTGGCGGAACAAGTGCCGGTGCGTGACATTCGCAGCATTGCCGAAGCCATCGCGAACAATGCCGCCAAGAGTCAAGATACCGCCGCATTGGTGGCGGCGGTGCGTGTTGGCGTATCCCGCGCAATCGTCCAAAGCATTGTAGGCACTGACTCCGAGCTGCCAGTTATCACGCTGGAGCCAAGGTTGGAACAGATATTGCTCAATAGTCTGCAGAAGGCGGGACAAGGCTCGGAAGAGGGCGTTCTGCTGGAGCCAAGCATGGCTGAAAAGCTGCAGCGCTCGTTGATCGATGCCGCGCAGCGTCAAGAGATGCAAGGTCAACCGGTGATTCTGCTGGTGGCCGGTCCGGTTCGCGCGATGCTCTCGCGATTTGGCCGGCTCGCAGTCCCGGGTTTGCACGTGTTGGCTTACCAGGAAATCCCTGACAACAAGCAAGTGACCATCGTTGCGACAGTAGGGCCCAACGGCTGAGGTAGTGGTTTATGCAAGTTAAGCGTTTTTTCGCCGCCGATATGCGTCAGGCCATGAAGCTGGTTCGCGATGAGCTGGGCGCTGATGCGGCGATCATTGGCAACCGCAGGATCGCCGGGGGTGTCGAGCTGACTGCCGCGCTGGATTACAAGCTGTCGGCGCTGGCGCCACGTGTTCCGAGCATGGAGCTCGAGGATGAGCTGCGCAAGACCCAATCGCGGATCGTCACCGCCCAGGCCGAACTGAGCCTGCGCAGCGAAGGCGAGAGCGACGAGAGCACCAATCGCCAGTTATTCGCAGGCCTGCCGCTGACCGCTGCCGAGCCGTTGATCGAACCGACTTACGCCGAGCCGCGTCGCCCGGCACCAGCGCCTGCTCCAGCAGCGGCTGTTGACGCTCGCGTGTTCGACTCGATGCGTTTCGAGCTCAACAGCCTGCGCGAACTCATGGAAGTACAGCTGGGATCGCTGGCCTGGAATCAGCTGCAAGGCAGCAGTCCGGGTCAGGCCAACCTCTGGCGTCGTCTGCAACGCATTGGTCTGTCCGGCCCGTTGTCGCGCGATCTGCTGGCACTGATTACTGAAATCCAGGAGCCTCGTCAGGCCTGGCGCATGTTGCTGGCGCACCTGGCACGAATGATCGCCACGCCGGAAATCGAGCCCCTGGAAGAAGGCGGCGTGATTGCCATGGTCGGCCCTGCCGGCATGGGCAAGACCACCACGCTGGCCAAGCTGGCGGCCCGGTACGTGCTCAAGTACGGCGCACAGAACATTGCGCTGGTGAGCATGGACAGCTTCCGCATCGGCGCACAGGAGCAGCTCAAGACCCTCGGCCGCATCCTCAATGTGCCGGTGACCCACGTCGACCCGGGCCAGTCCCTGGTGCAGGCGCTGGAACCTTTGCTGCGCAAGCGTGTAGTGCTGATCGACACCGCCGGCCTGCAAGCCAGCGACCCGGCGCTGCGTATGCAGCTCGAAAGTCTGGCCGGCCGTGGCATCCGCTCAAAAAATTATCTGGTGTTGGCAACCACCAGCCAGAAACAGGTTCTAACCGCCGCCTATCACAGTTACAAGCGCTGCGGGCTAGCTGGCTGCATCCTGACTAAACTGGATGAAACAGCCAGTCTGGGCGAGGTACTAAGTCTGGCCATCAGCCATGAATTACCGGTGGCGTACCTGACCGATGGCCCGCGGATTCCGGATGATCTGCATCTGCCGCGTCGTCATCAATTGGTCAGTCGCGCCGTCAGCGTGCAAATGCAGGAAGAACCCAGCGAAGAAGCCATGGCTGACATGTTCGCTGACATTTACCACAGCCCCACCAAGCAGGTAGGCTGAGGTAAAAATGAATAGTTTTTGTACCTACATCGATGGTCTGCCATGCATTGTTCCGTTTGTGAACGCGCAGCCAGTAATGTGGCCTCCGTCTATGCAAGACAAGGTAAAGAAATAACATGGGCAGCATGCATCCCGTACAGGTGATCGCGGTGACCGGCGGCAAAGGTGGCGTCGGGAAAACTAACGTGTCAGTGAACTTGTCCCTGGCTTTGGCCGAGCTCGGCCGGCGCGTCATGTTGCTGGACGCCGACCTGGGACTGGCGAACGTCGACGTCTTGCTGGGACTGACACCCAAACGTACCCTGGCCGACGTGATCGAAGGCCGCTGCGAGCTGCGCGACGTCTTGTTGCAGGGTCCCGGTGGCATTCGCATCGTTCCGGCCGCATCCGGCACTCAGAGCATGGTGCATCTGAGTCCGGCGCAACACGCCGGGCTGATCCAGGCGTTCAGTGATATCGGCGACAATCTCGATGTGCTGGTGATCGATACCGCCGCCGGTATTGGCGAGTCGGTCGTCAGTTTTGTGCGCGCCGCTCAGGAAGTGTTGCTGGTGGTCTGCGACGAGCCGACGTCCATCACCGACGCCTACGCCCTGATCAAATTGCTCAACCGCGACTACGGCATGAACCGCTTCCGTGTGCTGGCCAACATGGCCCAGAGCCCGCAGGAAGGTCGCAACCTGTTTGCCAAGTTGACCAAGGTCACCGATCGTTTTCTCGACGTTGCATTGCAATACGTCGGTGCGGTGCCTTACGACGAAAGCGTGCGCAAGGCTGTGCAGAAGCAGCGCGCCGTGTACGAAGCCTTCCCGCGTTCCAAGTGCTCGCTCGCCTTCAAGGCGATCGCGCAGAAGGTCGACACCTGGCCGCTGCCTGCCAACCCGCGCGGGCACCTGGAGTTTTTCGTCGAGCGGCTCGTGCAGCAAACGGCAGGACCCGTGCTATGAGTGCCAGCGGCTACAACCTCTACAAAAAATCGGCACGCGATGCGCAGTACGAGCTGATCGAGCGTTACGCGCCGCTGGTCAAACGCATTGCTTACCACTTGCTGGCGCGTCTGCCGGCCAGTGTTCAGGTCGAAGACTTGATCCAGGCCGGGATGATCGGCCTGCTTGAAGTCTCGACCAAATACGACGCCAGCAAAGGCGCGAGTTTCGAGACGTACGCGGGCATACGAATCCGCGGCGCCATGCTCGATGAAGTGCGCAAGGGCGACTGGGCACCCCGTTCGGTCCACCGCAATACGCGCATGGTCAGCGACGCAATTCGCTCGATTGAAGCTAAAACCGGCCGTGACGCTAAAGATCACGAAGTTGCGGCCGAACTCCAATTGAGTCTCGATGATTACTACGGAATTTTGAACGACACCCTGGGCAGCCGGTTATTCAGTTTCGACGATCTGTTGCAGGACGGCGAACACGAAGGGCTGCACGAGGATGGCGCGAGTGCTCATCTCGAGCCGTCTCGCGATCTGGAAGATGAACGCTTCCAGGCAGCGCTGGCGGACGCGATTGCCAATTTGCCGGAGCGTGAGCGACTGGTGTTGGCGCTGTACTACGACGAAGAGTTGAATCTCAAGGAAATCGGTGAGGTCCTGGGGGTCAGCGAATCGCGGGTCAGCCAGTTACACAGCCAGTGCGCGGCCCGTTTGCGGGGGCGTTTGGGGGAGTGGCGAGCGCGCTGAAGGCAGTGTGGGGGACACTGCGAAAAGGGCTGGTGTGGCGTTGAACTGCACCGGTCTCGATCTGTTGTGCTCCAGACAGTCATTGAGTGCTTTGCCGGATTGATTGAAATGGCGCGTCCAGGTGCTGGGCGCGTTTAAGACTGCTTGGAGGTCGAATTGGACAAGAACATGAAAATCCTCATCGTTGATGACTTCTCAACGATGCGGCGGATCATCAAGAACCTGCTGCGTGACCTTGGGTTCACCAACACCGTCGAGGCCGACGATGGCACTACCGCCATTCCGGTGCTCAACAGCGGAAGCATCGACTTTCTGGTGACGGACTGGAACATGCCTGGCATGACCGGTATCGATCTTCTGCGCCACGTGCGCGCCGATGAAAAGCTCAAGCACCTGCCAGTATTGATGGTGACCGCTGAAGCCAAGCGCGAACAAATCATCGAAGCGGCCCAGGCCGGCGTTAACGGCTATGTGGTCAAGCCCTTCACGGCCCAGGCGTTGAAAGAAAAAATCGAAAAGATTTTCGAACGCATCGGTTGATGAACGCGCCACGGGGGAGCTATGGGGCATAACGAATCTTCATTGGGCGATTTTGAATCGACCCTGAAAAAACACGCCGTCGAACTGGTCGCCAGCCTTGAAAAAGGCAGGTTCGGTGACGCAGTGCAATTGATCCATGAGCTCAATCAGACCCGTGACCGCGGCCTGTATCAGGAAGTGGGAAAACTGACCCGCGAGCTGCATAGCGCGATCGTCAATTTCCAGATTGACCCGCACATGCCGCAAGCCGAAGAAGTGTCCCAGATTACGGATGCTGCGGAGCGTCTGGGCTACGTTGTGAAGCTCACCGAAGCGGCGGCCAACCGCACCATGGACCTGGTCGAAAGTGCTACGCCGCTGGTCAATGGTCTGGGTGACGAAGCCCAGGCCTTGAGCGCGGATTGGGGGCGGTTCATGCGTCGTGAAGTCGGCGCTGAAGAGTTTCGTGATCTGGCGCGGCGGGTCGACGGCTTTCTGTCACGCAGCAGCGTCGATAGCCGGGCAGTGTCGAGCAACCTGAACGACATCCTGCTGGCTCAGGATTACCAGGACCTCACAGGTCAAGTGATCAAGCGTGTGACCCAGTTGGTCACCGAAGTCGAAAGTAATTTGCTCAAGCTCGTACTGATGGCCAGTCAGGTGGACCGCTTTGCGGGCATCGAACATGACCGTGAAGCGATGCTTGCAGAAAAAGATCCACAAAAACATCTCTCTCAGGGTGAAGGTCCGCAGATTCATGCCGATAAAAGAGAAGACGTTGTGTCCGGTCAGGACGATGTGGACGATTTGTTATCCAGCCTGGGATTTTAGAGTTTTAGAATTTTAGGTTTTTTGGGTTTTTAGACCTGTAGGAGCACCCCCTTAATGAGCTTCGGCGCCGATGAAGAGATCCTTCAGGATTTCCTGGTTGAGGCCGGCGAGATTCTAGAGCAACTGTCCGAGCAACTGGTCGAGCTGGAAAGCCGTCCGGATGATGCGGATCTGCTCAATGCAATTTTTCGCGGTTTTCACACTGTAAAAGGGGGCGCCGGTTTCCTCCAGCTCAACGAGCTGGTGGAGTGCTGCCACATCGCCGAGAACGTGTTCGACATCCTGCGCAAGGGTGAGCGTCGTGTCGATTCGGAACTGATGGACGTGGTGCTCGAAGCACTGGACGCGGTGAACAGCATGTTCAGCGAAGTCCGCGAGCGCAGCCCGATCACGGCCGCCACACCTGAACTGCTCGCGGCACTGGCCCGTCTGGCCGAACCACAGTCGGCTGACGAGGCTGTACCTGCGCCCGTCGCCGAAGTGGTTGAAGCGCCTGAAAGCGAATCGGGTGACATCACCGACAACGAATTCGAACAACTGCTGGACTCGCTGAACGCCGTCAAGGCCCAGGCCGAGGCACCGGCAGCTGCTCCAGCTCCAGTGCCTGCCGGCAATGCCGCGGCAAGCGATGAAATCACCGATGCCGAGTTCGAGTCCTTGCTCGATCAATTGCATGGTAAAGGCCAGTTTGCCGTCGACGCGGTGGCACCCGCGCCGACGGCACCGCCAGCGCCGAAAGCCGCAGGCGACAGCTCCGATATTACCGACGAAGAATTCGAAGCACTGCTCGACCAGCTGCACGGCAAGGGTAACTTTGCGGTTGATGCGCTGGAATCCGCTATTGCTTCAGTACCGACGCCGGTGGCACCTGCCGCTTTAGCAGCGGGTAGCGATCTGATCAGCGATCACGAGTTCGAGTCGCTGCTCGACGAATTGCACGGCAAAGGCAAGTTCAGCGAAGTCGGCACCGCAACCGCCGCAAGTGCTTCTGTCGCTGCACCGGCAGCCAAAGCGGTAGCGCCGAAAGCTGTCGCCAAGGCACCAGAACCGAAGGCCGACGCACCTGCTGCGGCACCGGCACCGGCACCTGCCCGCGCCGTCGCCGCGCCACCCGCGGAAAAACCGGCCAGCGAAGCCGAAACCACCGTGCGGGTCGATACCGCGCGTCTCGACGAAATCATGAACATGGTCGGCGAACTGGTGCTGGTGCGTAACCGCCTGGTGCGCCTGGGTGCCAACAGCGCCGACGAAGCCATGTCCAAGGCCGTATCGAACCTCGACGTGGTCACGGCCGACCTGCAAACCGCGGTCATGAAGACCCGGATGCAACCGATCAAGAAAGTCTTCGGACGCTTCCCGCGTCTGGTTCGCGACTTGGCCCGTCAGCTCAAGAAAGAGATCAACCTGGAACTGGTCGGCGAAGAAACCGACCTCGACAAGAACCTCGTCGAGGCCCTGGCCGACCCGCTGGTCCACTTGGTGCGCAACGCGGTCGACCACGGCATCGAGTCGCCGGAAGAACGCGAAGCCTCGGGCAAGGCCCGGGGCGGCAAGGTGATTCTGGCGGCCGAGCAGGAAGGCGATCACATCCTGCTGTCGATCTCCGATGACGGCAAAGGCATGGACCCGAACGTCCTGCGTTCCATCGCGGTAAAACGCGGTGTGATGGACAAGGACGCGGCCGATCGCCTGAGCGATACCGAGTGCTACAACCTGATCTTCGCGCCGGGCTTCTCGACCAAGACCGAGATTTCCGACGTGTCGGGTCGTGGCGTGGGCATGGACGTGGTGAAAACCAAGATCTCCCAGCTCAACGGCTCGATCAACATCTACTCGGCCAAGGGCCAGGGTTCGAAGATCGTCATCAAGGTGCCGCTGACCCTGGCGATCATGCCGACACTGATGGTGATGCTCGGCAACCAGGCCTTTGCGTTCCCGCTGGTCAACGTCAACGAAATCTTCCACCTCGACCTGTCGACCACCAACGTCGTCGACGGCCAGGAAGTGGTGATCGTGCGGGACAAGGCGCTGCCATTGTTCTACCTCAAACGCTGGCTCGTCAGTTCCGCCGCTCACGAAGAGCAGCGCGAAGGCCATGTGGTGATCCTTTCGGTGGGCACCCAGCGGATCGGCTTCGTCGTCGATCAACTGGTTGGCCAGGAAGAAGTGGTCATCAAGCCATTGGGCAAAATGCTTCAGGGAACGCCGGGCATGTCGGGCGCCACGATTACCGGTGACGGTCGCATCGCGCTGATTCTCGATGTTCCGAGCATGCTCAAGCGTTACGCCACACGGCGTATTTGATTCTGGTGGAGCGGGGCGACTGAGCTTCGCTCCATCTAATGGAGTGTTTATGGCAGTCAAAGTCCTGGTGGTGGACGATTCGGGGTTTTTCCGCCGCCGCGTTTCGGAAATTCTTTCAGCGGATTCCAATATCCAGGTCGTCGGCACCGCGACCAACGGCAAAGAGGCGATTGATCAGGCGCTGTCCCTCAAGCCCGACGTGATCACCATGGACTACGAGATGCCGATGATGGACGGCATCACTGCCGTGCGGCACATCATGCAGCGCTGCCCGACGCCGGTCTTGATGTTCTCCTCGCTGACCCACGAAGGCGCCCGGGTGACCCTCGATGCGCTGGACGCCGGTGCCGTGGACTTCCTGCCGAAGAATTTCGAAGACATCTCCCGCAACCCGGAGAAGGTCAAGCAACTGCTGTGCGAGAAGATCCTGAGCATCTCGCGCAGCAATCGTCGTGTCAGCACTTACAGCGCGCCGGCCCCTGTGGCCGCGCCAGCTCCAACCCCGGCGCCTTCGAGCATCGGCAGTTACGGCCACAGTGCGCCTGTGCGTCCAGCACCGGCACCGGCACCGATTCCTGCGCGAGCGCATGCACCCGTGACGTCTTCGCCCGCTCCCAAGCGCAAAGCCTACAAACTGGTGGCCATCGGCACGTCCACCGGTGGGCCGGTTGCCCTGCAGCGGGTGTTGACCCAATTGCCGGCCAACTTCCCAGCACCGATCGTGTTGATCCAGCACATGCCGGCCGCGTTCACCAAAGCGTTCGCCGAGCGCCTGGACAAACTCTGCCGCATCAGCGTCAAGGAAGCCGAGGATGGCGACATCCTGCGACCCGGTGTTGCGCTACTGGCGCCGGGTGGCAAGCAGATGATGATCGATGGCCGTGGCGCGGTGAGAATCCTGCCGGGTGACGAGCGTCTGAATTACAAGCCGTGTGTGGACATCACCTTCGGTTCGGCAGCCAAGACCTTCGGTGACAAAGTTCTGGCGGTGGTGTTGACCGGCATGGGCGCCGACGGCCGCGAAGGTGCGCGCCTGCTCAAGCAGGGTGGCAGTTCGATCTGGGCTCAGGATGAAGCCAGTTGCGTGATCTACGGCATGCCGATGGCCATCGTCAAAGCTGAGCTCGCCGACGCGGTGTACAGCCTCGACGACATTGGCCGGCACATTGTCGAGGCTTGCGTCTGATGGATGTTCTAAGCCTCATTGGCATCATCATGGCGTTCGTCGCCATCATCGGCGGCAACTACCTCGAAGGCGGGCATCTCGGTGCGTTGGCCAACGGTCCGGCGGCCTTGATCGTGCTGGGCGGGACCGTCGGCGCGGCATTGCTGCAAGCGCCGATGAGCGCTTTCAAGCGTGCGATGCAGATTCTGGCGTGGATCCTGTTTCCACCGCGCGTCGACCTCGCCGGTGGTATCGATCGCGTGGTGAACTGGAGTTTGACGGCACGCAAGGAAGGGCTGCTCGGCCTGGAAGGCATCGCTGACGCAGAACCCGACAACTACGCACGCAAAGGCCTGCAACTGCTGGTCGATGGCGCCGAACCGGAAGCGATCCGCAGCATTCTTGAAGTGGACTTCTACACCCAGGAAAGCCGCGATATCGAAGCCGCCAAAGTGTTTGAAAGCATGGGCGGTTATGCGCCGACCATCGGCATCATCGGTGCGGTCATGGGCCTGATTCATGTCATGGGCAACCTCGCGGATCCGTCGCAACTGGGCAGCGGTATCGCCGTGGCTTTCGTCGCGACCATCTACGGCGTGGCCAGCGCTAACCTGGTGCTGTTGCCGATTGCCGCCAAACTCAAATCCATCGCGTTGCGTCAGTCGCGTTATCGCGAAATGCTGCTGGAAGGGATCCTGTCGATCGCCGAAGGTGAAAACCCTCGTTCCATAGAGTTGAAGCTGCAAGGCTTCATGGATTAAGGGAATAAGCTCATGGCCCGTCGTCGACATCAGGAAGAACACGTTAACCACGAGCGCTGGCTGGTGTCTTACGCGGACTTCATCACCTTGCTGTTCGCCTTTTTCGTGGTGATGTACTCAATTTCTTCGGTCAACGAAGGCAAGTACAAAATCATTTCCGAAGCGCTGATCGGCGTCTTCAGCGATAACGACCGCGCACTCAAGCCGATCCCGATCGGTGACGAGCGGCCGAAGACCGTCACGCCGGCCAAGCCATTGGTCAAGGACAGCGAGCAGGTCGACGCCGGTGTCGCCGGGGCCAGCGATCCGCTCAAAAGCATCGCCGATGACATCAGCGCAGCGTTCGGCGATCTGATCAGCTCCAACCAGATGACCGTGCGCGGCAACGAGTTGTGGGTCGAGATCGAACTCAACTCCAGCCTGTTGTTCGGCAGCGGCGACGCCATGCCCAGCGACATCGCGTTCAATATCATCGATAAGGTCGCGGCGATTCTGAAACCGTTCGACAACCCGATTCACGTCGAGGGTTTCACCGACGATCAACCGATCCGCACCGCGCAGTACCCGACCAACTGGGAGCTGTCCTCCGCCCGGTCGGCGAGCATTGTGCGCATGCTGGCGATGCAGGGGGTGAACCCGGGTCGCCTGGCGTCGGTGGGTTACGGTGAGTTCCAGCCGGTGGCCAATAACGCCACCACCGAGGGCCGTGCGCGTAACCGTCGCGTGGTGCTGGTGGTGTCGCGCAACCTGGATGTGCGCCGCAGCCTGACCGGAACCGGAACCGCCCATGCGCAACCGGATGCCGCATTGAAGCGTGCTGGCACACAAACTGCACCGACCCCGGTCAAGTCGCCGGTACGAGAGAGCGCCGTCAATTCTCCGTCACCCGCATTAACACGTTGAGCTATTTCTCGGCCGATCCATTCGGTCGGGAGGAACCATTCGAATGAGAGTCTGGGCAGTCGCCAATCAAAAGGGTGGTGTCGGTAAAACCACTTCCTCCATCGCTTTAGCCGGGTTACTGGCCGAGGCGGGCAAGCGCGTGGTTGTGGTCGACCTCGACCCCCACGGCTCTATGACCAGCTATTTCGGTTACGACCCCGACACCCTGGAGCACAGCAACTACGACTTGTTCCTGCACAAGGGCAGCGTGCCGCAGGGCTTGCCCGGGCAATTGTTGCTGTCGACCAGTGACGAACGCATTTCTCTTTTGCCTTCCAGTACCGCGCTGGCGACCCTTGAGCGTCAGACGCCAGGCCAGAGCGGTCTGGGCCTGGTGATTGCCAAGAGTCTGGCGCAGTTATGGCAGGACTTCGATTACGCGATCATCGACAGCCCGCCGCTGCTCGGTGTGCTGATGGTCAATGCCTTGGCGGCGAGCCAGCAACTGGTGATCCCGGTGCAGACCGAACACCTGGCGGTCAAGGGCCTTGAGCGCATGGTCAACACGTTGGCAATGATCAACCGCTCTCGCAAACAGGCGTTGCCGTTCTCCATCGTCCCGACCTTGTTTGACCGACGCACACAAGCGTCCCTTGGAACGCTGCGTGTCCTGCGCGACAAATTCCCCGAGGAGATCTGGCAAGGCTACATCCCGGTCGACACGCGCCTGCGTGATGCCAGCCGCGCCGGATTGACGCCTTCGCAGTTCGACGGCAAGAGCCGCGGCGTTCTTGCTTACCGTGCATTGCTCAAGCATCTGCTGGCGGCGCAACTCGTCGCGCAGGTGGCCTGAGATGAATTCAATACGTGTAGGAGCTGGCGAAGGCTGCGATCTTTTGATCTTGCTCGGCGGCGCTCTTTATATCGCTAAAAGATCGCAGCCTGCGGCAGCTCCTACAGTGGGGATGTTCCAGTGAACCGGCCGATCAAGATCACATCGCGCCCGCAACTGGCGTTGCAGTCTTATCTGGACAACCTGCTGCAAGACGCGACCGAAGAGTTTTCGCCAGACATTTCTGTAATTCCCGAAGTCGTGGAAGTCGTCGCAACGGTAAAAGCCATTGAAGAGCAGGGCGTGCTGGATGAATTCCAGGCAGCCGTGCTTGAAGAGCAGGCCCGGGATGCGCAGAAAAACACGGTGGCGGTTGCGCCGGTAGTCAAAACGCTCGTTGCCGTGGTCGACGCGCCTGCACCCGCCATGGTGTCGGTATCGACTATCGCGCCGTTGCTGCAAACCTTGTGCGAGCCCGTCGTCGAAGTGCCTGAAGCCCAGGAACCGCTGCCCACGCAAACGCAGCAAGTCCTGGTGGAACCCGTCGTCGAAGTTCATCTGCCGCCGAGCAACACGCCGCCACCGGTGGAAACCGATGGGCGTCCGTCATGGGCCGCCGAGCCGTTCGAGTGCCTTTTGTTCGACGTCGCCGGGTTGACCCTGGCGGTGCCGCTGGTATGCCTGGGTTCGATCTATTCTCTGGCCGGCCACGAGCTCACGCCGTTGTTTGGTCAGCCGGAATGGTTCCTCGGCATCTTGCCGAGCCAGGCAGGCAACCTGAAGGTGCTGGATACCGCACGGTGGGTCATGCCCGATCGCTATCGCGACGATTTCAAGCAGGGCCTGCAATACGTGATTTCGGTTCAGGGTTACGAATGGGGTCTGGCGGTGCATCAGGTCAGCCGCTCGTTGCGCCTGGATCCGAATGAAATCAAATGGAGAAGTCACCGAGGTCAGCGGCCATGGCTCGCCGGCACGGTGATTGAACACATGTGCGCCTTGCTCGATGTCACCTCACTGGCCGAGCTGATCGCCAGCGGCGGCGCCAGGCACATGACTGGCAGCAAGCCGAACCACAAACCGACATCAGTCAAATAAACAAAACAGGCAGCGTCACGTCTGATGACGTTGCACAGAACACACACCGCCAGGGCGGTTTCTTGAGGGGTCAGGGTATGAATGACAAGGCAACGGCGGCAAAAGGTTCCGAAGATCCGATCCTGCAATGGGTCACCTTCAAGCTGGACAACGAGACCTACGGCATCAACGTGATGCGCGTCCAGGAAGTCCTGCGCTACACCGAAATTGCCCCGGTTCCGGGTGCGCCAAGCTACGTGCTGGGCATCATCAACCTGCGCGGCAACGTGGTCACCGTGATCGACACCCGTCAGCGCTTCGGCCTGATGAATGCTGAAATCAGCGACAACACCCGGATCGTCATCATCGAAGCCGACAAGCAGGTGGTCGGGATCATGGTCGACAGCGTGGCTGAAGTGGTTTACCTGCGTCAGTCGGAAATCGAAACCGCGCCGAACGTCGGTAACGAAGAGTCCGCCAAGTTCATTCAAGGCGTGTGCAACAAGAACAACGAATTGCTCATCCTGGTCGAACTGGACAAGATGATGAGCGAAGAAGAATGGTCGGACCTGGAGAACATCTGATTGATTCTTGAGGTGGCGGTCATTGTCCTGTTCCTGTTTTGGGCAGGCACGCTGGCGATGTTCCTGGCGTACATTCGCGGGCAAAAACTCATCGCCGCGCAACAGGCCCAGGGCGATGCGCTGCGTGATCAGCGCATCAAAGACCTGGCCAAGCGCGTCGACGATTATCAGAACGGCAATGTGCGCATGGGCGAAGACCTGCACGAACTGCGGGCCATCGTGGCGCCATTGCCGGACAAACTGGTTCAACTGGAACAGCGCGACCCAACCAGCCTGTCGTTCGCCCAGGCGGCGCGACTGGTCGGGATGGGCGCGAGCGTGGACGAACTGACCCAGTCCTGCGGCTTGACCCAGGCTGAGGCGGAGTTGATGAGCAAGTTGCACAAGAACTGACAGAAACCTGTAGGAGCGAGCATGCTCGCGATGGATTTCAACGATGACGCGGGCTTCCGGGAAAAACGCGGCGCTCATTACTCCATCGCCGGAACACCGCCCGGAGCCTGCTCGCTTCTACAGTGCCCCTATTTCAGACACAAAACATGTGTTCGCCACAGACCATTGTGTGCGAGCCTGCTTGCGATGGCGTCCTCGAAAACTCAATAGTTTTCCCCACGCCCGGTTATTTCCTTTCCACCCCTCTGGTCCTCAGAAAGGGACTACGATGTCGTCATCTCCTGCCTATGAATGTCACGGAATCAGCCGGCTTGTGAGCACTGAGAGACGCCGGTAGCTTGTTTGTCTCAATCAGCGATCAGTTCTGATCAACGCGAGACCAAGGAAGGACTATGTCTGACATTTTACGTGGTGCGCCGCTGTGGATTTACGCGGTTTTTCTGATACTGACTTATTACGGTGCCATTGCCTGCTTCAAGCATCGTATGTCGAAAAGATCGCTGATGTTCATGCCAGCGATATTTGTAGTTGTATCCCTGACTTCGCTGAACCTTTCCCAAGGGATCGCTAGTGCGCTCGCGGTCTATGCACTCGGCCTGTTTGCGGGCTGGGCCGTGGCATTGCGGTTTTATTCGTATAACGAGGTTAAGCGCGAGGGGGAAAGCCTGGTGCTGGATGGAACAATCAAAGTGTTGGTTGTGTATTGGGGCTACTTCACGTGGCGTTACTATGACGGTTATCAGCTCGCCATGTATCCGGAGTTGGTCAATGAATTTTCGAGAGTCATTTTCTCAACACTGGGAGCGGGTCTGATCAATGGATTGATTCTCGGACGCAGTCTCAGGCTTTTGCGTTTGTTCAAGGATGTTCCGGTTGCGTAGTTGATGCACAAGCCGCACAAGAACTGACAACCTGTAGGAGCGAGCCTGCTCTGGGCGGCGTTCCGACGCTGGCATCCTCTAAAACTCAATAATCATCCCCGCGCGCGGTCACATCCTTCTCGACCATCGCCCCATCCGGATCCTGCCCCGCCGGAAACTTCCCTTTCAAATTCCACGCAAACGCAATGATCTCGGCG
Source organism: Pseudomonas sp. C32 (assembly GCF_030417915.1). Taxonomy (NCBI): domain Bacteria; kingdom Pseudomonadati; phylum Pseudomonadota; class Gammaproteobacteria; order Pseudomonadales; family Pseudomonadaceae; genus Pseudomonas; species Pseudomonas sp. C32. Next base: position 115,318 of record NZ_JAUHUK010000008.1, read on the forward strand.
ACCGTCAGATAGAGCTCCTGCGGAATGCTGTCCCCCAGTTCCATGCGCGCCAATAACCTCACCAACTCGGCGTTTTCGTAGATCGGCACTTCGCAGTCGCGGGCGATGCGCAGGATTTCTTCCGCCAGCTCTTCGTCGCCCTTGGCGGTGAGGGTGGGGGCGTGGGTGCCGTCGTATTTGAGGGCGATGGCCTGGCGTGGGGCGTTGGTATTGTTCATGCGGTTTCGTCGACCCAGCGTTGTTCGAGGCGGGTTTGTGGGCCTTGGGGCGGTGTGCCGAGGTGGCAATCCAGGTCGCCGACGTTCAGGCCCGCGCCCAGCAAGCGTTCGCGCAGGCCCGTCAGATTGCTTTCGATCAGGCTGGCGGTGTACGGGCGCTCGGCCCAGAGCTGGCTGGACAGGCTGCCGTTGATCAGCTGTGCCTGTATTTGCAACGGTCCCAACGGCTCCATGGCAAAGGCCAGCTCCACGTGCCACAACTGTTGTTTGGGTTCGCGTTCTTCGCGTCGTTCTTTGGGCTGTTCTTTCTCGGGGGCGTCTTCGCGCTGGAACTTGACCTGCAACGGCACGATGTCCTGCAGATTGCGCATCGGGATTTCCAGCTGCCAGGTGCTCATCAGCCGTCCGTCGGCGGTGACGCCGGTCTGTTCCAGGCTTGAGAGCTGGTGGCTTTGCAGGCGTGAAACAGCGGCGGCTGCCAGGCGCAGCAGGTGTTCGAGATCGCCTTCGCCCTCGGCGCTTTGCAGCAAGCGCTCGGGCAAAGGGAAACTCGTCGGCGATGGCTTGGCGCTGACCTGGCCGAGCATGCCGAGGGCATTGCGCACGAAACTCGGCATGGCCTGGGCCAGGGTGTTGGCGGCGATGATTGCGCCGAGATTGGTGCTTGTCGGCAGCCCCGGCGTCAGTTGCCCGATCAGTTTGAGCAGGTCGCCTTTCATGTCCGGTGCCAGTGCTGGATTCTGGCCGCTCAGCAGTTTCGACTCGAGGAATGCGCCGCTGCTGGCCAAGGCTAACGCGAGCCCTTTGGGTGTGCTGAGTTGCTGCGCATCAGGCAGGCCGGCGAGCAGTTTGTCGACGGCTGCGCGCAGACCGCTGGAGGTCTGCTCGGAGGGCGGCAGGTTTTGCAGGAGCTTGAGCAATCCATCCAGCGAGCCCTGGCGACTTTGCTGGCTGACCAATTGCTGGGTCACGGCCAATTGCTTCTGGCGACTGCTCAGCGGTACGAATTTCAGTGTCTGGTTATCCTGCACCTGGGCGCTGAGCAAGGTGCCGATGCGCAACGGTTGCTCGCTGTCGATGCTCAGGGTGCTACCGCTCAGGGCGGTATTGAGCAGGCTGACCATCGAGCGAAACACCGCGGGCTGACCCGGCACTTGCGGCAGCACTTGAGACGTCAATACTTTGCCTTGCAGCAACGTGCCCGGGGGCAGTTGCGCGGTGTCGATGCGGGTGAGGGTGGCGACGCTGGAGGCGATGGCCTGTTGCACGGTCACCGCCAGGTTGCCCGCCGAAGGCTGGGTGACGAGCATGCTGGTGCCTTGAGCCAGCGGTTGGTTGCTGGTGGTCTGGACCGTGGTCTGACGGCCGCTGTCGAGGGTGACTTTTAACAGCAGTTGAAAGGTCTGGTCCGCCTGCTTGAGCGACAGCACTTCAGCCTTGGCAGTCTGGCCTTCAGTGATTAGACCTTCGATGGGCGTCAGCAGTTTGAGCAACTCGCCACTGATTGCCTGCGCACGCGAAGTCGCCGGGGTGGGCTGCGGCAGCGGGAGGATGTTCATTTCGCCTGTCATACGCGGTCACAACCTGAGGAAAATGCACTCTTTAGAGTAAGGCATGGCATGTATAATGCGGCGCCGTTGTATCCAAAAATGACGGAAACTTTGCAAATGTTTGACGCAGCTCTCTAGATCGAGCCGTCATTGCATTTATGCTGCATCTCTTTAACGGCCGCGCCAGAGCCGACTTGAACCGTATAAGGCCCGTGAACCCTTGACCAGTCCTGTCCTGCAAACCGTTGCCCTTGCCTGCGAGCGAGACCTTCGGCTGCTCTTCGAAAATCTCGATTTGAGACTGGCCAGTGGCGAAATGGTGCAGATCAGCGGCCCCAACGGTAGCGGCAAGACCAGCCTGTTGCGTTTGCTTTCGGGATTGATGCAGCCGACCGCCGGTCAAGTGCTGCTCAACGGTCAGCTACTGAACGAGCAACGCACGGAACTGGCGCGCAATCTGTTGTGGATCGGCCATGCTGCCGGTATCAAAGACCTGCTGACGCCGGAAGAGAACCTTACTTGGCTCTGCGCCTTGCATCATCCGGCGACCCATGAGGCGATCTGGCAGGCGCTGGCGGCCGTTGGCCTGCGTGGTTTCGAGGATGTGCCGTGCCATACCTTGTCCGCCGGTCAGCAGCGCCGCGTCGCACTGGCGCGACTGTATCTGGACAGCCCGCCGCTGTGGATTCTCGACGAGCCCTTCACCGCCCTCGACAAGCAAGGCGTGGCGCAACTCGAAGAACACCTGGCCGCCCACTGCGAGCGCGGCGGTATGGTGGTCCTGACCACTCACCACACGCTGAGCCGGATGCCGGCCGGTTATCGCGACATTGACCTGGGGAATTGGGCCGTATGAGTGTGTTCGGCCTGTTGGTCGCCCGTGAGGCTCGCCTGCTGTTCCGCCGTCCGGCGGAACTGGCCAATCCGTTGGTGTTTTTCGCCATCGTCGTTTCGCTGTTCCCGTTGGCGGTCGGCCCCGAGTCTCAATTGTTGCAAACCTTGTCTCCGGGTCTGGTCTGGGTCGCGGCCCTTTTATCGGTTTTGCTCTCGCTGGACGGGCTTTTCCGCAGTGATTTCGAAGATGGATCGCTCGAACAGTGGGTCCTTTCGCCGCACCCCCTGGCTCTTCTGGTTTTGGCCAAAGTGCTGGCACACTGGGCGTTTTCCGGCCTGGCACTGGTTCTGCTCGCACCCCTGCTGGCGTTGATGCTCGGTTTGCCTGCCGCTTGTCTGCCGGTGTTGCTGCTTTCGTTGTTGCTCGGTACACCGGTGTTGAGCCTGCTCGGTGCGGTGGGCGCGGCGCTGACGGTCGGTTTGAAGCGCGGTGGGCTGTTGCTGGCATTGTTGATTCTGCCGCTGTACATCCCGGTGTTGATCCTCGGCAGTGGCGCCTTGCAGGCGGCATTGCAGGGAATGCCGGCGACCGGTTATCTGCTGTGGCTTGGTAGCCTGACCGCCCTGGCGATAACCCTTACACCTTTTGCAATAGCTGCTGGCCTGAAGATCAGCGTCGGCGAATAATGAGGTCTGGTCAAATTTTGATCAGTAAAGACCCTGGCTCTTCACAGTAAAGAGCAACCGTGATGGAAACAGTATGAACTGGACGTGGTTTCACAAACTCGGCTCGCCCAAATGGTTTTACGGCATCAGCGGCAGAATGCTGCCCTGGCTGAGCGTTGCGGCGTTGCTGCTGATCGGTGTTGGCGTGGTCTGGGGCCTCGCCTTTGCGCCGCCGGATTACCAGCAGGGCAACAGCTTTCGCATCATTTACATCCACGTTCCGGCCGCCATGCTGGCGCAGTCCATCTACGTGATGCTGGCGGTGTGCGGTATCGTCGGGCTGGTGTGGAAGATGAAACTGGCCGACGTCGCCCTGCAATGCGCAGCGCCGATTGGCGCCTGGATGACCGCCGTGGCGCTGGTCACCGGGGCGATCTGGGGCAAGCCGACCTGGGGCTCGTGGTGGGTCTGGGATGCGCGACTTACGTCCATGTTGATTCTGCTGTTTTTGTACTTCGGTCTTATTGCACTGGGCAACGCCATCAGCAATCGTGACAGTGCGGCCAAGGCCTGCGCGGTGCTGGCGATTGTCGGTGTGATCAACATTCCGATCATCAAGTACTCGGTGGAGTGGTGGAACACCCTGCACCAGGGCGCGACCTTCACCCTCACCGAAAAACCGGCGATGCCCGCCGAGATGTGGCTGCCATTGCTGCTGACGGCGCTGGGTTTCTATTGTTTCTTCGGTGCGGTCCTGTTGCTGCGCATGCGCCTTGAAGTGCTCAAGCGTGAAGCGCGGGCCAGTTGGGTGAAAGCCGAAGTGGAAAGCAGCCTGGAGGTCGCTCGATGAGTTTTGCTTCATTCGGCGACTTCATCGCCATGGGCCATCATGGCCTGTATGTCTGGTCAGCCTATGGCATCTGCCTGGCGGTATTGGCCCTCAACGTGGCGGCGCCGATCCTGGCCCGCAAGCGGTATCTGCAACAAGAGGCGCGTCGTCTGCGCCGGGAGAACGGCAAGTGAATCCGCTGCGCAAAAAGCGTCTTATCATCATTCTCGCGATCCTGGTGGGTGTCGGCGCTGCCGTCGGCCTGGCCCTGAGCGCCCTGCAGCAGAACATCAATCTGTTTTACACACCGACCCAGATCGCCAACGGCGAAGCCCCGCAAGACACGCGCATCCGTGCGGGCGGCATGGTCGAGGCGGGTTCGTTGCAACGCTCCGGCGACTCGCTGGACGTGAAGTTCGTCGTCACCGACTTCAACAAATCCGTGACCATCACCTATCGCGGCATTCTTCCGGATCTTTTCCGCGAAGGGCAGGGCATTGTCGCCCTGGGCAAGATCAACGCCGATGGCGTGGTAGTGGCCGATGAAGTGCTGGCCAAGCACGATGAAAAGTACATGCCGCCGGAAGTGACCAAAGCCCTGAAAGACAGCGGCCAGTCGGCACCCACTCCCGCGAAAGAGGGCTAACTGATGACAGCTGGAATTTTCATTCCCGAGTTGGGCCACCTGGCCATGATCCTGGCGCTGTGTTTCGCGCTGGTTCAGGCCGTGGTGCCGTTGGTGGGTGCCTGGCGTGGTGACCGTTTGTGGATGAGCCTGGCCCAGCCGGCCGCGTGGGGGCAGTTCGCGTTTTTGCTGTTCGCCTTCGGTTGCCTGACGTACGCCTTCATGGTCGATGACTTCTCCGTCGCCTATGTGGCCAACAACTCCAACAGCGCGCTGCCCTGGTACTACAAGTTCAGCGCCGTGTGGGGTGCCCACGAAGGCTCGTTGCTACTGTGGGCCATGATTCTCGGTGGCTGGACCTTCGCGGTATCGGTGTTCTCCCGGCAGTTGCCGCAAGTCATGCTGGCCCGTGTGCTGGCGGTGATGGGCATGATCAGTACCGGTTTCCTGCTGTTCCTGATCCTCACCTCGAACCCGTTCAAACGCATCCTGCCGCAAATGCCCACCGACGGCGCCGACCTCAATCCGCTGTTGCAAGACATCGGCCTGATCGTTCATCCGCCGATGCTGTACATGGGTTACGTCGGTTTCTCGGTCGCCTTCGCCTTCGCCATCGCCGCGTTGATGGGCGGTCGTCTGGACGCCGCATGGGCCCGTTGGTCGCGTCCGTGGACCATCGTTGCCTGGGCATTCCTCGGCATCGGCATCACCCTCGGTTCGTGGTGGGCTTATTACGAACTCGGCTGGGGCGGCTGGTGGTTCTGGGACCCGGTGGAAAACGCCTCGTTCATGCCTTGGCTGGTGGGCACCGCGCTGATTCACTCGCTGGCGGTCACGGAAAAACGTGGCGTGTTCAAGAGCTGGACCGTGTTGCTGGCCATCGCCGCGTTCTCGCTGAGCTTGCTGGGCACCTTCCTCGTGCGCTCCGGCGTGCTGACGTCGGTGCATGCGTTTGCCTCCGATCCGGAGCGCGGCGTGTTCATCCTGATTTTCCTGCTGTTCGTCGTCGGCGGATCGCTGACGCTGTTCGCCTTGCGCGCACCGGTGGTCAAGAGCCAGGTCGGTTTCAACCTGTGGTCCCGGGAAACCCTGCTGCTGGGCAACAACCTGGTGTTGGTTGTCGCGGCGTCGATGATCCTGCTCGGCACGTTGTACCCGCTGATTCTCGATGCCATGACCGGCGCCAAGTTGTCGGTCGGCCCGCCGTACTTCAACGCACTTTTCATTCCGTTGATGGCGTTGCTGATGATGGTGATGGCCGTCGGCGTGATCGTGCGCTGGAAAGACACACCGGTGAAATGGCTGGTGAGCATGCTCACGCCCGTCCTGCTCGGCAGCGCTGCGCTGGCGGTCGTCGCAGGCGTCGCCTACGGCGATTTCAACTGGGCGGTCCTCGCGACCTTCATGCTTGCAGCCTGGGTGTTGCTGGCGGGTGCGCGTGATATTTTCGACAAGACTCGCCACAAAGGCCTGATCAAAGGTTTGCCGACCCTGACCCGCAGCTACTGGGGCATGCAGGTCGCGCATTTGGGCATTGCCGTATGTGCGCTGGGTGTCGTGCTGTCCAGCCAGAACAGTGCCGAGCGCGACCTGCGCTTGGCGCCGGGCGAATCCATGGACCTGGGCGGTTATCAGTTCGTGTTCGAAGGCGCCAAGCATTACGAAGGCCCGAACTTCACCTCGGACAAGGGCACCGTTCGCGTCATCCGCGATGGCAAGGAAATCAGCGTGCTGCACCCGGAAAAACGCCTCTACACCGTGCAAAATTCGGTGATGACCGAAGCCGGGATCGACGCAGGTTTCACCCGTGACCTCTATGTCGCCCTTGGCGAACCGTTGGGCGATGGCGCGTGGGCCGTGCGCGTGCACGTCAAACCGTTCGTGCGCTGGATCTGGTTCGGCGGTCTGCTGACAGGTCTGGGTGGATTGCTGGCGGCGCTCGATCGTCGTTATCGGGTCAAGGTGAAAAGCCGTGTGCGTGAAGCGCTGGGCCTGTCGGGAGCGACTGCATGAAACGTTGGTTGATGGTGTTGCCACTGGCGATTTTTCTGGTGGTGGCGGTGTTCCTTTATCGCGGTCTGTACCTGGACCCGGCCGAACTGCCTTCGGCGATGATCGGCAAGCCGTTCCCGGAATTTTCCTTGCCCGCGGTGCAGGGCGACAAGACCCTGACCAAGGCCGACATCCTCGGTAAACCGGCGTTGGTCAACGTGTGGGGCACCTGGTGCATTTCCTGCCGGGTCGAGCACCCGGTGCTGAACAAACTGGCCGGGCAGGGCGTGGTGATCTATGGCATCAACTACAAGGACGTCAATGCTGACGCCTTGAAGTGGCTGGCGGATTTCCACAACCCGTACCAACTGGACATCCGCGATGACGATGGCTCGCTGGGCCTGAACCTCGGCGTGTATGGCGCACCGGAGACCTTCTTCATCGACGCCAAGGGCATCATCCGCGACAAGTTCGTCGGGGTGATCGACGAGCAGGTCTGGCGCGAAAAACTGGCGGCGAAGTATCAGGCGCTGGTCGACGAGGCCAAGCCATGAAGCGCTGGATTGCTGCCGCTGTTCTGGGTTTGAGCATGGCCGGCGTGGCCCACGCGGCCATCGACACCTACGAGTTCGCCAAGGAAGGTGATCGCGAGCGTTTTCGCGAGCTGACCAAGGAGCTGCGTTGCCCCAAGTGTCAGAACCAGGACATTGCCGATTCCAACGCACCGATTGCCGCTGACTTGCGCAAAGAGATTTTCCGCATGCTCGGCGAGGGCAAGGACAACCAGCAGATCATCGACTTCATGGTCGATCGCTACGGTGATTTTGTCCGTTACAAACCCGCCCTGAATGCCAAGACCGCGTTGCTCTGGTTCGGCCCCGCCGGCCTGTTGCTGGGCGGCGTCGTGATTATCGCGGTGATCGTCCGCCGTCGTCGCGTGCAGCGCGCCGACATCAAGGATGAGCTGTCTCCCGAGGAACGTTCGCGCCTCGACAACCTGTTGGATAAAAACCAAGAATGATTGATTTCTGGCTCGCTGCAGGTCTGCTGCTTCTGGTTGCCCTGAGTTTTCTGTTGATTCCGGTCCTGCGCAGTCGTCGTGCCCAGCGCGAAGAGGATCGTACCGCCCTGAACGTAGCGCTTTATCAGGAACGCGTGGCTGAGTTGCAGGCTCAGCAGGAAGAAGGCGTTCTTGATGCGGCGCAGATGGACGCCGGTCGCGCCGAAGCCGCCCGCGAGTTGCTGGCGGACACCGAGGGCGTCGAAGCGCCGCGGGTGTCGCGTTTGGGCAAACCCTTGCCTTTGCTGGCGGCGATTCTGGTGCCGGTGTTGGGCCTGGGGTTGTACCTGCATTTTGGTGCCAGCGACAAAGTCGAGCTCACTCGCGAATTCGCCCATGCGCCGCAGTCGATGGAAGAGATGACCAAGCGCCTGGAGCGTACGGTGGCGGCTCAACCGGATTCCGCCGAAGGTGTGTATTTCCTCGGTCGTACCTACATGGCTCAGGATCGCCCTGCGGAGGCGGCGAAGATGTTCGAGCGCACCGTGAGCCTGGCGGGTCGCGAGCCGGAGTTGCTTGGCCAATGGGCTCAGGCCCTGTACTTTGCCGACGGCAAGAAATGGTCTGACAAGATCCAGGCCCTGACCGATGAAGCGCTCAAGGCGGATCCGAAAGAGGTCACCAGCCTTGGCCTGCTCGGCATTGCCGCTTTTGAAAGTGAGCGTTATCAGGACGCCATCGATTACTGGAATCGCCTGCTGGCCCAATTGCCGGCAGAGGATAATTCCCGGGAGGCCCTGCAAGGCGGGATTACCCGCGCCACCGAGAAACTGCAGGACAGTGGCGGCAAGGTCGCGCAAGCACCGGCAGCCAAGGCCGCGGCAGTGCTCAAGGTCAGCGTCGATCTGGCAGCGGAGCTCAAAGCCAAGGTCCAGCCCGGCGACAGCGTCTTCATCTTCGCCCGTGCTGTTTCCGGTCCTCCGGCACCCCTGGCGGTCAAGCGTATGACCGTGGCCGATTTGCCGGTGACGGTCGAGTTGGGTGACGCCGATGCGATGATGCCGCAATTGAAACTGTCGAACTTCCCTGAAGTCCAACTGGTTGCGCGCATTTCCCGCGCCGGCAAACCCACCGCCGGTGAATGGATCGGTCGCAGCCAGCCCCTGGCCAGCAGTACCACCGCGCCGCAAACACTGACCATCGACAGCCCGGACAAATAACAGGAAACGCCACCATGACCGCCATTGCTCGTATTGCCCTGCTCAGCGCTGTTTTGGGGTTAAGCGCTTGTGCGGTCCAGCGGCCGCCGGAACAGCCAGCCCCGGCACCGATGCCGCCGTCGCAGCCAAGACCTACGCCATCGACGTCGCCCACCCCGAGCAAACCGAGCAAACCGAGCGTCCCGGCCAAACCGGCCAAGCCGATGCCGCGTACCTCGGCCAGCTTCGCGCCGCCGCCGGGCGGGAACAGTCATTGGGATCAGAAGCTGGGGGTTTATGTGCTTGATGACCAGCCCAATACCTTTTATCGCCAGCGGACTTACTACCGTTGGGATAATGGCTGGAGCCGTTCGATCAGTCCGAAAGGGCCTTGGGAGGAGACGGATATCCACGGGGTGCCGGGCGGGTTGGGGCGGCAGTTCGAGCAGTAACGCAGACAGGCGACCTTCGGGTCGCCTTTTTTGTGGGCGTTGAAAGTGTTTTTCGGGCCGCGTGTGAACTCTTTGGGAATGGGCTTGTTCGCGAAGGCGGCCTGACTTTGGTTGACCGGGTACATATCCATTCCTGCGGTAACGACGGCTTATGGTTTCGCCCTTACGGCGACTCACTTTTTTACAAGCGCCTAAAAAAGTAAGCAAAAAACGCTCGCCCCTTACGTACGGCCCCTCGCTGAGGCTCGGCGTTCCTTCGCTCCGGCATTCATCCGGGGGCATTGCCCTCCGGTCGGCTTCGCTTCGACCTACATGCAATGAGTTCGACTGCGTCGAACGGCGCTGCGCGCCAATCCCCGGATAAACACCTCCACTCAGCCTCCCGAGGGGCGGGTGGATCAAAAGCGGAAGGCGAGCTAACGCTCGGCCTGATGAGTGGTGAGGAGCGTGGTGTACGCCAATCAACTGTAGGAGCTGGCTTGCCAGCGATGGCGGCCTGACAGACGACCTGATTTCGCGGATGTATCACTCCGTAGGAGCTGCCGAAGGCTGCGATCTATTGATCTTGCCTGTAAAAAACAGAGTCAAAAGATCGCAGCCTAGTTGCACTCGACAGCTCCTACAGGGAAACACGCACGCATCAGAACCAGACCGGCCGGTAGGCCGCCTCTGACGCGGTTGCGGTATATGCCCCCTCATGAAAAACCAGGGCGAATACCGGTCTGAGTCAAGTCTGCCGGGTTCGCCAGTGGACACCCAATCCGGTCACAACCGCGACCAAACACGCCAGCCCTCCAGCTCAACCTTTCACAAAACCTTCATCAAATGATTCACCCAGTGACATGTGCAAGTCATAGGGCTGACATGCCCCGTGCCTAAAGTCTGTTGAACTCAAATACGGCCACGGACGGCTGTTCAACCAGACAGAGAAGCCCATGAACGCAGCTATCCATGTCGATCATCTGAACAAGACCTTTGCGCGTAAAACCGCACTGGTCGACCTCGAACTGACCATCGCGGCCGGTGAGATGGTCGCGCTGATCGGCGCGTCCGGCTCCGGCAAATCCACCTTGTTGCGGCATCTCGCGGGCCTGGCCTGTTGCGATAAAAACAACGGTGGCAGCGTCAAAGTGCTGGGGCGGGAAGTACAGGCGAGCGGACGGCTCAATGGCAAGGTGCGCCGCTTGCGCGCCGACATCGGCTACATCTTCCAGCAGTTCAACCTGGTCAATCGCCTGAGCGTGCTCGACAACGTGCTGCTCGGTTGCCTGGGCCGCATGCCGCGCTGGCGTGGCAACCTGGGCCTGTTCAATGCCGAGGAAAAACAGTTCGCCATGGAGTCCCTGGCCCGCGTCGGCCTGGCTGACCTCGCCGCGCAGCGGGCCTCGACCTTGTCCGGTGGGCAGCAGCAACGCGTGGCGATTGCCCGTGCACTGACCCAGCGTGCCGAAGTCATCCTTGCGGACGAGCCGATCGCCTCTCTCGACCCGGAATCGGCGCGCAAGGTTATGGAAATCCTCGCCGACATCAATCGCCGCGACGGCAAGACCGTGGTGGTGACCCTGCATCAGGTCGACTACGCCACCCGCTATTGCCCGCGCGCCGTGGCGCTCAAGGCCGGTCGGATTCATTTCGATGGGCCGGGTACTGAGCTCAGTGGCGCGTTCCTCAACGATTTGTACGGTGCTGACATCGACACCAGCCTCATGTGCTCCGAGCCTTCCCGTCACAACGAAGCTGCACCCCGGCTGGTGCTGGCGCGTGTTTGATCACTCCGGACTCCCCAACCGTTCACTCTCAGGAAACCTTTCCATGTTGAACCGTATCGGTCGCGTTTTTGCTGGTGCAGCACTGCTCACCGGTTGTTTGATGGGCACCGCCCAGGCTGAAGAAAAAGCCATCAACTTCGGCATCATGTCCACCGAGTCGTCGCAAAATCTCAAGAGCGTCTGGCAGCCATTCCTAGATGACATGCAGAAGCAGACCGGCTTGAAGATCAACGCCACATTCGCTTCCGACTATGCCGGCCTGATCCAGGGCATGCGTTTCAACAAGGTCGATGTGGCGTGGCTGGGCAATAAGGCCGCCATCGAAGCCGTGGACCGTTCCAACGGCGAGATCTTCGCCCAGACCGCTGCAGCCAGTGGCGCTGCCGGTTACTGGAGCGTGTTGATCGCGCGCAAAGACAGCCCGATCAACTCGGTCGACGACATGCTCAAAGACGCCAAGAACCTGACCTTCGGCAACGGTGATCCGAACTCCACCTCGGGCTATCTGGTGCCGGGCTACTACGTGTTCGCCAAGAACAACGTCGATGCCGCCACCGCGTTCAAGCGCACGCTCAATTCCAGCCATGAGGTCAACGCCTTGAGCGTGGCCAAGGGGCAACTGGATGTGGCGACGTTCAACACCGAAAGCTGGGATCGCCTGGAAGTCACCCAGCCCGATAAAGCTGCGCTGTTGAAAGTGATCTGGAAGTCGCCGCTGATCCCTGCCGACCCGTTGGTGTGGAGCAAAGCGCTGAGTGACAGCGAGAAGACCAAGATCCGCGATTTCATCTTCAGCTACGGCGACACCGACGAAGAGAAAGCGGTGCTCAAGGGCATGCAACTGGGCAAGTTCCTGAAGTCCAGCGACGACCAGTTGCTGCCGATTCGTCAGCTCGAGTTGTTCAAGCAACGCACCACGATCACTGCGGACACCAAGCTTGATGCGGCCGATAAAACCAAAAAACTGGCCGAGATCGATGCCGAGCTGGCGAAGCTGCAAGAGCGCATCACCTTGCTCGAGAAGAGCGATAAAAAGACCGCCAACGCCGGTTGATCCATGCCTCGGTAAGTGTGGGAGCAAGCTTGCTCCTACGGGTTTTGTACCCGCCATGACATATGTGAATCGCCTCTTTAAACGCTTTTTAGAGAACCCTCATGACCACTCTGCACGCTGAAGCGGTTGGCAAGCGTACCTGGCCGCAATACGCCGGTTGGGGCCTGTTTCTGGTCCTACTGGCCTGGGCCTGGCACGGCGCTGAAATGAATCCGATGGCGCTGTACCTCGACTCGGGAAACATGGCGACGTTCGCCGGGGACTTCTTCCCGCCGGATTTCCATGAATGGCGCATGTACCTCAAGGAAATGCTCGTCACCGTACAAATCGCCCTGTGGGGCACGGTGCTGGCGATTGTCTGCTCGGTGCCGCTGGGCATTCTCTGCTCGGAAAACATCACACCGTGGTGGATCCACCAACCGCTGCGCCGGGTGATGGATGCGTTCCGCTCGATCAACGAAATGGTCTTCGCCATGTTGTTCGTGGTGGCTGTCGGGCTGGGGCCGTTTGCCGGGGTGTTGGCGCTATGGATCAGCACCACCGGCGTACTCGCCAAACTGTTCGCCGAAGCCGTCGAAGCGATTGATCCGGGCCCGGTCGAAGGTGTTCGCGCCACCGGTGCCAGTGCCTTGCAAGAGGTGATCTACGGGGTGATTCCGCAAGTGATGCCGCTGTGGGTGTCCTACGCGCTGTACCGCTTCGAAGCCAACGTGCGTTCGGCGACGGTGGTGGGGATGGTCGGCGCTGGCGGTATCGGCGTGATCCTGTGGGAGAACATCCGCGCCTTCCAGTTCACGCAGACCTGCGCGGTGCTGCTGGTGATCATCGTCATCGTCAGCCTGATCGACATCCTGTCGCAACGCCTGCGCAAGCAGTTCATCTGACTTTTTCGGAGGGGTGCCCGCGGGCGCTTTTTTTAAAGCATGCAGTTGTCTAGACAAGATGAGCCGGTGTACCGCGAATTGGCCGACATCCTGCGGCGGGAGCTGGCGGAGTACCGCGCCGGAGACTTCCTGCCGGGCGAGGTGATGTTGGCCGAGCGCTTCGGTGTCAATCGTCACACCTTGCGCCGCGCCATCGATGAGTTGGTGTTCGAAGGCAGCCTGTTGCGCCGCCAGGGCAAAGGCACCCAGGTGCTGGAACGGCCGCTGATTTACTCGATGACCGCCGAGAGCGCCTACAGCCAGTCTTTGTCAGCCCAGGGGCATGGCGTCGAGGCGCTACTGCTCAAACGTCGCTACTGCTTTGCCAGTCGCGAAGAAGCCCAACATCTGGGCATCGCCGAAATGGCGCCGATGATCGAATTGCAGACCTTGCGCAAGCTCGACAACCAACCGGTCAGCCTGATCCGCCATCGCTATTGCGCCACTCACGCGCCGCTGCTGGCCGACTACACCGGTGGCTCTCTGCGCAAATACCTGAGCGAACGGGACCTGCCACTGACCCGTACCCAGAGCCTGATCGGCGCCCGATTGCCCAACCGCGAAGAAGCCGCGCTGCTGATGATGCCCCGGCATCTGCCGGCGCTGAGTGTCTTCACCCTTTCCCGCGATCGCGACGGCCGTGCCGTGGAGCTGGCCCAGTCCACCAGCCGTTCGGATCGCTTCCAGTACCAGGTCGTCACCTGATGGAGAACGCCATGCAAAACCCTGTTCCTCACGCCGAACGGCAGCACTGGATTGGTGTGCTGGCCCGCGCCCGTCGCAGTGAATTGCAGCCCTTTGAAGATGCGTTGCGCGACATTGAATACCAACTGATCCGCGCCCCGGAAGTCGGCATGACCCTGGTCCGTGGCCGCATGGGTGGCAATGGCGCGCCGTTCAACGTCGGTGAAATGAGCGTGACCCGCTGCGTGGTGCGCCTGGCCGATGGCCGTACGGGCTACAGCTATCTGGCGGGGCGCGACAAGGCCCATGCCGAACTCGCCGCGTTGGCCGACGCGCATTTGCAGGGCGTGCAGCAGCGGCACTGGCTGGCGGACATGATCACGCCGCTGGCGGCAGCTCAAGCTGAGCGCCGGGCACAAAAAGAGGCGGAAACCGCCGCCACCAAAGTCGAATTCTTCACCCTCGTGCGAGGAGAAAACTGATGAGCGCACAGTTGTTGCAACCGGCGTTTGCCGACCCGGTGCTGGATGCCCAGCGTGGATTTCGCGCGGCACTCAAGGCGTTGGCCGGCCCCGGATTGATCCAGACCCTACAGGTCGCACCGAGACTCGAAGGCCTGGCCCCCGCGACTTATGCACTCTGCCTGGCAATGCTCGATGTCGACACACCGCTGTGGCTCGCGCCGTCATTCGATACGCCGCTGATCCGCGCCAACCTGGCGTTCCACTGTGGTTGCCCGCTGACCACCCGGCGTGAAGACGCGAGATTCGCTTTGCTTGCCTCTGAAGACCTGCTCGACCTGAGCGGTTTCGATACCGGCAATGATCGTTATCCCGACCAGTCCTGCACCGTGCTCATTCAGCTGCCAAGCCTCGGCGGCGGGGCAGGGCTGAAGTGGCGAGGGCCGGGGATTGAAAGCGAACACGACGTGGCGCTGCCGATAGCCGATGGCTTGTGGCGCGAACGTGAACGCCGCAACGAATTCCCCCGTGGCCTCGACCTGTTTTTCACTGCCGGCCACGACCTGATCGGTTTGCCGCGCAGTACCCGCATCGCAGAGGAGCGTGCCTGATGTACGTAGCCGTCAAGGGTGGCGAACAGGCCATCGACAATGCCCACCGCCTGCTGGCGAAAAAACGTCGGGGCGATACCGCGGTCACTGAGTTGAGTGTCGAGCAGATCCGTCAGCAACTGCCGCTGGCAGTGGCGCGGGTGATGAGCGAAGGCTCGCTGTACGACGAAGAACTCGCCGCGCTGGCGATCAAGCAAGCGGCGGGGGATCTGGTGGAAGCAATCTTCCTGCTGCGCGCCTACCGCACCACGTTGCCGCGCTTCAACCCGAGCCTGCCGATCGATACCCAGAACATGCAGCTCAGCCGACGCTTGTCCGCGACCTTCAAGGACGTACCGGGCGGGCAACTGCTGGGGCCGACCTTCGATTACACCCACCGTCTGCTGGACTTTGCCTTGCTGGCCGAAGGCGAATACCCGGGACCGCAAACCACGCCGAATGCCAGTCTCGATGCGTGCCCGCGAGTCCTCGGTTTGCTGGCGCAGGAAGGCCTGATCAAGACCGAATCCGACAGCGGCGAAAACGTGGCCGACATCACCCGCGACCCGCTGGAGTTGCCCGCCAGTCGCGCTCAACGCCTGCAAGCCCTGGCCCGTGGCGACGAAGGTTTCCTGTTGGCGCTGGGCTATTCGACCCAACGCGGTTATGGCCGCAACCACCCCTTCGCGGGTGAAATCCGCATCGGCGAAGTCGAGGTCTGGATCGACCCTGAAGAGCTGGGTTTTCCGATCAACCTGGGCAACATCGAAGTCACTGAGTGCGAGATGGTCAACCAGTTCGTTGGCTCGGCCACTGAGCTGGCGCAGTTCACTCGCGGCTACGGCCTGGCCTTCGGACACGCCGAGCGCAAGGCCATGGGCATGGCTCTGGTCGACCGTGCGTTGCGCGCCGACGAATACAACGAAGAAGTTGTTTCCCCGGCGCAGCAGGAAGAATTCGTGCTGATGCACTGCGACAACGTCGAGGCCGCCGGTTTTGTCTCGCACCTCAAGCTGCCTCACTACGTCGACTTCCAGGCCGAACTGGAACTGATCCGCAAACTGCGCAAGCCTGCCGAGGGCCAAAACCATGAATGACATGAGCCAGGCACCCGTGCGCGATGCGGCGTACAACTTCGCCTACCTCGATGAACAGACCAAACGCATGATCCGCCGCGCCTTGCTCAAGGCCGTGGCGATCCCCGGTTATCAGGTGCCGTTCGGTGGTCGCGAGATGCCGTTGCCTTACGGCTGGGGCACCGGTGGCATGCAGTTGACCGCCGCGATTCTCGGTGACGATGACGTGCTCAAGGTCATCGATCAGGGCGCCGACGACACCACCAACGCCGTATCGATCCGCCGCTTCTTCGCCCGCACCGCAGGCGTCGCCACCACCGAAAGTACGCCGGACGCGACGGTGATCCAGACCCGTCACCGCATCCCGGAAACGCCGCTGCACGCCGACCAGATCATGGTTTACCAGGTGCCGATTCCGGAGCCGCTGCGCTTTATCGAGCCGTCGGAAACCGAGACCCGGACCATGCACGCCCTCAACGATTATGGGGTCATGCACGTCAAACTTTACGAAGACATCGCCACCTTCGGCCACATCGCCACGGCGTACGCCTACCCGGTGATGGTGGACGAGCGCTACGTGATGGACCCGTCGCCGATCCCCAAATTCGACAACCCGAAACTCGACATGAGCCCGGCGCTGATGCTGTTCGGCGCTGGCCGCGAGAAGCGTCTGTACGCGGTGCCGCCGTACACCAAAGTCACCAGCCTCGACTTCGAGGATCACCCCTTCGAAGCGCAGAAATGGGAAGCGTGCTGCGCGATTTGTGGCAGCCGTGAGTCGTTCCTCGATGAGTTGATTCTCGACGACGCCGGCACCCAGAGCTTCGTCTGTTCCGACACTTATTACTGCGCACAGCGCGTCAGCCAGCAGGAGCAGGGCCAATGAACCAGGCGCTGAAAAACGATGTGACCGTGTCCACTGAACCGCTGCTGCGAGTGCGTGATTTGTCGCTGTTGTACGGCCCGGAGAAAGGTTGCCAGGACGTCAACTTCGATTTGTATCCCGGTGAAGTTTTGGGAATTGTCGGCGAGTCCGGCTCGGGCAAATCCACCTTGCTCTCACTGCTCAGCGGCCGCCTGCCGCCGCAGCGCGGCAGCATCGGTTACCGCGACAAACAGGACCAATGGCTGGACCTGTACAGCGCCAGCGAAGCCGAGCGCCGCACCTTGCTGCGTACCGAATGGGGGTTCGTCGAGCAGAGCCCGCGTGACGGTTTGCGCATGGGCGTGTCCGCTGGCGCCAACATCGGCGAACGTCTGATGGCCCAGGGTGTGCGCAATTATCAGCAGCTGCGCGGGGCCGGTCTCGACTGGTTGAGTCAGGTGGAAATCGATCCGCAGCGCATTGACGATTTGCCCCGGACCTTTTCTGGCGGCATGCAGCAACGCCTGCAAATCGCCCGCAATCTGGTGTCGAGCCCACGGTTGGTGTTCATGGACGAGCCGACCGGTGGCCTCGATGTCTCGGTGCAGGCGCGCTTGCTCGACCTGCTGCGCGGACTGGTGCGGGAACTGGATCTGGCGGTGGTGATTGTCACCCACGACTTGGCGGTGGCACGTCTGCTGGCCGACCGCCTGATGGTGATGCGCCGCTCGCGGGTGGTGGAAACCGGGCTGACCGATCAGATCCTCGACGATCCCCAACACCCTTATTCGCAACTGCTGGTGTCTTCGGTGTTGCAGCCGTGAAGCCCCGTTCAATAGTGGAAACCGAGCGATGAATACCTTGATCGAGGTCCGTGACCTCTCGAAAACCTTCACCCTGCATCAGCAGCACGGCGTGGTCCTCAACGTACTGCGCGGGATCGATTTCAGTGTGGCGGCCGGTGAATGCCTGGTGCTGCACGGTCAATCCGGCGCCGGTAAAAGCACCTTGCTACGCACCTTGTACGGCAACTATCTGCCCGCAGGCGGCAGCATTCGCGTGCAGCACGATGGCCAATGGCTGGAGCTGGTGGGCGCCGAACCCCGGGACATCCTGCAAGTGCGTCAGCGCACGTTGGGTTATGTCAGCCAGTTTTTGCGAGTGATCCCGCGGGTCGCGTGCCTTGACGTGGTGATGGAACCGGCGCTGGCCCGGGGCTGGGCGAAAGAGCAGGCGCAAGCGCGTGCCGAATCGCTACTCAGCCGTCTGAACATTCCGCAACGCCTGTGGCAACTGGCTCCCGGCACGTTCTCCGGTGGCGAGCAGCAACGGGTCAACATCGCCCGAGGTTTCATGGTGGCGTGGCCGGTGATGTTGCTCGACGAGCCCACCGCATCACTCGACGACAACAATCGCCAGGTGGTGCTGGAACTGATGAATGAAGCAAAAGTTGCAGGGGCCGCACTGATCGGCATTTTCCACGATCGCATCGCCCGCGAAGCGGTTGCCGACCGCCATCTCGACATGACCCCAGCCGCAGTCAGCCAAGAGGAATACGCCGATGCCCGTTGAACAGATCCTCAGCAATGCCCAACTGGTCACCGCTGACCGTGTGTTCTACGGCACCGTGGTGCTGCGCGACGGCGTGATCGCTGAAGTCTGCGAAGGCCCGAGCCGCCTGCCTCAGGCGCAGGATCTGCATGGTGATTACCTGCTGCCGGGTCTGGTGGAGCTGCACACCGACAACCTGGAACGTCACATGACCCCGCGCCCCGGTGTGGACTGGCCGTCGGTACCGGCGGTGCTCAGCCACGATGCACAGATCATCGCGGCGGGCATCACCACGGTGTTCGATGCGGTGTCCATCGGCGACGTTAACCCCAAGGGCAATCGCATGCAGAAATTGCCGGCGATGCTGGAGGCGATTACCAAAGCGTCCGATGCCGGCCTGACCCGGGCCGAACACCGGTTGCACTTGCGCTGCGAGCTGTGCCACCCGGACACCTTGAGTGTGTTCCGCGATCTGGTGGAAAACCCGCTGGTGCAACTGGTGTCAGTGATGGACCACTCGCCGGGCCAGCGCCAGTTTGTGCTGGAATCCAAGTACCGTGAGTACTACATGGGCAAGTACCACCTGACCACGACGCAGATGGATGACTTCATCGCCCTGCAAATGGCCAACTCGCGGCAGTACAGCGACCGGTATCGTGCGGCAATTGTCGAGCACTGTCTGGCCCTTGGCCTGTCGGTGGCCAGTCATGATGACGCGACCCTGGCCCACGTCGAGGAGTCGGCGCGCTACGGCATGACCATCGCCGAGTTCCCGACCACGGTCGAGGCGGCGCGCGGATGCCGGGAACGGGACATGAAAGTGTTGATGGGCGCACCGAACATCGTGCGCGGCGGATCGCACTCGGGTAACGTGGCCGCCGCAGAGCTGGCGGCCGAAGGCTTACTGGATATCCTGTCCAGCGATTACTACCCGGCGAGCCTGTTGCAATCAACGTTCGCGCTGGCAGCGCAGAACAATCGCATCGGCCTGGCCGAAGCGGTGCGCATGGTCAGCCTGAACCCGGCCCGCGCTGCGGGTTTGCATGATCGTGGCGAAATTGCAGCGGGCCTGCGGGCTGATCTGGTGCAAGCACGCAGTCACGACGGTCTGACGGCGGTTCAACAAGTTTGGCGGCAAGCAAAGAGGGTGTACTGATGTCGGGCAGGTTGATCTATCTCATCGGACCTTCCGGGTCGGGCAAGGACAGCCTGTTGGACGCGGCGCGAGGCCGGTTGGCCGAAAGAGGCTGCCGCATCGTGCGGCGGGTCATCACCCGTTCGGCGGAGGCGGTGGGCGAGGCGGCCTTGGGTGTCAGCCCGCAGCAGTTCGCCGAGATGGAGGCGCAAGGCGCGTTTGCCCTGAGCTGGCACGCCAACGGTTTGTCCTACGGCATCCCGCGGGAAATCGACGATTGGCTGAAGGCGGGACAAGATGTGCTGGTCAATGGCTCGCGCGGGCATTTGCACAATGCCCGTGAGCGCTACCCGCACATGCTTGTGGTGCTGCTGACCGTGGATCAAGCGGTGTTGCGCGAGCGCTTGCTGGCACGAGGACGGGAGTCCGTGGCGGAAATAGACGCACGGTTGGCGCGCAACGCCCGATTCAACCAAAGCGTACTGGCCGGCAACGACCCGATGGTGCATGTCCTCGATAACTCCGGGGCACTGGAAAATACGGTGGAACGCTTGCTCGCCTGCATCGACGAACCCGCGATATGCGCTTGACGTTGCTCGGCACCGGTGATGCCCGGCAAGTCCCGGTCTACGGCTGCGAGTGCGTGGCTTGCGATCGGGCGCGTAAGGATCAGCGTTTGCAGCGTCGACCCTGCAGTGCGCTGATCGAGTGCGGCGATCAGCGCTGGTTGATCGACAGCGGCATGCCAGAGCTGTGCGAGCGCTTTGCGCCGCGCAGCTTCAACGGCATTTTGCAGACTCACTACCACGCCGATCACGCCCAGGGCTTGTTGCATCTGCGTTGGGGCCAGGGCCTGGTGATTCCGGTGCACGGCCCGGTGGACCCGGAAGGCCTGGCCGACCTCTACAAACACCCCGGCATTCTCGATTTCAGCCAGCCGTTCGGGGCCTTTGAAACACGCACCTTCGGCACGCTGAACGTTACCGCGTTGCCGTTGCTGCACTCCAAACCGACCCTGGGGTATCTGTTCGAAGGCGAGGGACGGCGCATTGCCTATTTGACTGACACCGTGGGCCTGCCACCGTCCACCCTGGACTGGCTACTGCGCGAACCGCTGGATGTGCTGGTGCTGGACTGCTCCCTGCCACCGCAACCTCAGGCGCCGCGCAATCACAACGACCTGAACCTGGCGTTGCAGTGCATTGACGAACTGCGGCCAACGTCAGCGGTGTTGACCCATGTCGGGCATACGTTGGATGCGTGGTTGGTTGAGCATCGCGAAGAATTGCCGGGCAATGTCAGTGTCGGGTTTGATGGGTGTGAGCTGTAAAAAGATCTGTATCGGTCACGATCTGTAAAACAACCGAACGTCTCCCTTCGTGTTTTTGTGCTTGAGTAAAGATAACTCTAGGGTTACTTTTATTCGGGCCGGAGCAAGGAGGCTGGTGGTGCAGAGCAGGCTATTGATCAAGGAACTGATGGAGGCGGGATGGACCCTGGATCGGGTCACTGGCAGTCATCACATCTTCACGCACCGTTACAACCCGTACACGATTCCCGTTCCCCATCCCAAAAAGGATTTGCCGGTGGGGACGGTCAAGAGCATCAGGAGGCGAGCCGGGTTGTACTGCCCGCTGGCCAGTTATGCAGGAGATCCATAATGCAATATCCAATCTGTATCGAGTGGGGCGACGAGCACACCGCCATCGGTATCCAGATCCCTGATATTCCCGGTGCAGTGACCGCCGGGGATACCTTTGAAGATGCTTACAACGCTGCGGTCGAAATTGCCCACATCATGCTGCAGGAAATGGCGGCAGATGGAGAAACGATTCCGATGCCGACTTCAGCGGCCTTGCATCGTGGCAATCCGGAGTTCGCCGACATGGGGTGGGGCATGCTGGAGCTGGATATCTCGCCGTATATGGGCAAGACCGAGAAGGTCAACGTCACGCTGCCCGGCTACGTGATTCAGCGCATAGACCGTTATGTACGAGAGCACAATGTCAAAAGCCGTTCCTCGTTTTTGGCGGATGCGGCGATGGAGAAGCTGGTTCGACATTGAGTCGTTGACCACAAAAAAAGGCGACCTGTGCAGGTCGCCTTTTTCATTGTCGCTCAGCGCTTACTGACCGGTGTAAATCTGGTCGAAAACACCACCGTCATTGAAGTGGGTTTTCTGCACGGTGCGCCAGTCGCCAAAGGTCTTTTCGACCGACAGGAAGTCGACTTTCGGGAAACGATCGGTGTACTTGGCCAGCACGGCCGGGTCACGCGGACGCAGGTAGTTGGCGGCCGCGATTTCCTGGCCTTCCGGCGACCACAGGTACTTGAGGTATTCCTCGGCGGCGGCGCGGGTGCCTTTCTTGTCGACGGTTTTGTCGACCACCGACACCGGCGGCTCAGCCTCGGCGGAGACGCTTGGGTAGACGACTTCGAACTGATCGCGGCCGAACTCGCGGGCAATCATTTCCGCTTCGTTTTCAAAGGTCACCAGCACGTCGCCGATCTGGTTGGTCATGAAGGTGGTGGTAGCGGCGCGGCCACCGGTGTCCAGAACCGGTGCTTGCTTGAACAGCTTGCCGACGAAGTCTTTTGCCTTGCTCTCGTCACCGCCGTTTTTCAGCACATAGCCCCAGGCTGACAGGTAGGTGTAGCGACCGTTGCCGGAGGTTTTCGGGTTCGGGACGATGACCTGTACGCCATCCTTGAGCAAGTCCGGCCAGTCTTTCAGGGCTTTCGGGTTGCCTTTGCGCACAATGAACACGGTGGCCGAGGTGAACGGCGCGCTGTTGTTCGGCAGACGGGTGACCCAGTTTTCCGGGACCAGTTTGCCGTTGTCCGCCAGGGCGTTGATGTCGGTCGCCATGTTCATGGTGATCACGTCAGCGGGCAGGCCGTCGATGACCGAACGCGCCTGTTTGCTGGAGCCGCCGAAAGACATCTGCAAGGTGATGTTTTCGTTGTGCTCGGCTTGCCAGTGCTTCTGGAACGCAGTGTTGTAGTCCTTGTAGAAATCGCGCATCACGTCGTAGGAAACGTTAAGCAGGGTCGGTGCGGCGTGGGCGATGTTGCCCAGCGCCAGGCCAGCGGCGAGAAGTGAGGCGCCAAAGAGTTTTTTCACTGCGCATTCCTTTTTATGTAGGCGCTGCCGCAGGCTGCGATCTTTTGATTTTGCCTTCAAGGATCAAAAGATCGCAGCCTGCGGCAGCTCCTGCGGGTGATTTGTTAGATATCAATAAGCCAGCGACTATAGCCGGGGACGCATAGTCCTTTAAATATTAAAAAGAACTTTGCTTATTCCATTTTTCTAAACAGCGCATTACCACAACGTGAACAGAAAGACGCCTCGGTTTCATGGTTGTCTTTCGTGCACACCGGGCAATCGTGATTCAGTTGACCGCCACGCATGGCCGTCGCCAGTTCGGCGGTGAAAATCCCCGTAGGCACGGCGATGATCGAGTAACCGGTGATCATCACCATCGAGGAGATCACCTGACCCAGCGCGGTCTTGGGCACGATGTCGCCGTAACCGACGGTGGTCAACGTCACGATAGCCCAGTAAATGCCCTTGGGAATGCTGGTAAAGCCATGTTGCGGGCCCTCGACCACGTACATCAGCGTGCCGAACACCGTCACCAGCGTGCAGACGCTGAGCAGGAACACGAGGATTTTCTGTTTGCTGCCGCGCAGGGCATCCAGCAGGTAGTGGGCTTGTTTGAGGTAGGGGCCGAGCTTGAGCACGCGAAAGATCCGCAGCATCCGGATCACGCGGATGATCAGCAGGTACTGCGCATCGCTGTAATACAACGCCAGGATCCCTGGCACGATGGCCAGCAGATCCACCAGCCCATAGAAGCTGAACGCGTAGCGCAGCGGTTTGGGTGAGCAGTACAACCGCAGGATGTACTCGCCCAGAAAGATCACCGTGAAGCCCCATTCGATGTACGCCAGCAGGCTGGCGTAGTTCTGATGAACGTCATCGATGCTGTCCAGAATCACTACCACCAGGCTGGCGAAAATGATCAGCAGCAGGCTGGTGTCAAAGCGTCGACCGGCGACGGTGTCGGTCTGGAAAATAATCACGTAGAGGCGATGACGCCACGTGTCGTTGCTGTTCATTCAAATGGCCTGGGCTGCAGATCAGCGCAGCCTAGGTTGATTGCCCCCGTGAGCGCAAGGCTCGCTATCGACAGAGGCTGCGCCCAGCATCTGAATGCCGGCGCGGATCAGCCAGCAGGCGAGGATGAAAGGTGCGGTCAGTGTGGCCAGGCCGAGGGCGGCAAAAAGCGGTGTCAACAGCAGCGCCAGTACGATGCCGAGCAATGGCAGCCAAGGGTGTTGACGTTGCGCACTGAAGGCGAGGGCAGCGAGTACGGCGTTGTAACCGCCAAGGCCGAGCAGCGCGGCGCTCGTGTCGTGATGAAGCAGGCTTGAGCCGAGCCCGATAAACGTTGCAAGCACCACCCAGCAAAACGCGCGGCGATCAGCGATCAACAGGCCGAAGGCGATCATCGCACCGGCCAATGGATGGTCGAGGAACATCACCTGACCGAGTCCCTTGAACGCAGCAGCAAGCAGGTTCAGGGTGTTCAATTCGGGCATCGTCGCTGGCGTGGACGGTTCGGCGAAACACAGCAGCAACCAGCCCATCCCCACGAACGGAGCCGTGTAGGCAGACAGGTATTGGTTGAGCCAGGTGCGTTTGAGCCACTGTTGCGTAACCATCGCACTCAGACCGCCCGCGGCCAGAATCAGCGGCGGCAGCATCGCTGACCAAGGGAAATAGAGGCTCAGCAACAAACCGAGCAAAACCCCGTTGTAGCTGAATAGCCCGGCCTGGCGATCCGCCTTGGCATAGCCGCGACGTTGCGCAGTGAGCAATCCGGCGACGCCACCGAGCAGCGCACCGGCAAACAGCACTGGCGCGGTGAGCAGGATGGCCAACAGGCACAACAGTCCGCAGAGCGGATGGCGCTGGAGGAATATTTGACTGAAACCGTTGAGCAGCGCTTCGGCCCAGTCGGGGCAGTGGGAGTTGAAGTGATTGGCAGGCATGGCGAAGTCTGGGGCAGTGGGACATCAAAGGTCTTGCATAAATATTGTGGCGAGGGGGGCTTGCCCCGTTGGGTCGCGAAGCGGCCCCGATATCGGTACATGCGGTTTCTCTGTGGAACCCGTCATGCCCAACGACGACTGCTACGCAGTCGAACGGGGGCAAGCCCCCTCGCCACAAGTGTTAGCGCTCACATCAAGTTCTGATGCTTAGATCAACGTCTCGATGCGCAGTGAGTTAGTCGACCCCGGCTGTCCAAACGGCACACCGGCGGTGATCAATAATGTATCGCCGCGCTGTGCCATGCCTTGGGCCTGGGCAATCTCCAGCGCTGTCGAGCACACTTCATCCACTTGGCGCAGACGATCATTGACCACCGAGTGCACGCCCCACGCCACCGTCAGGCGACGCGCGGTTTGCAGGTTCGGCGTCAGGTTGAGGATCGGCACCGTTGGCCGTTCCCGCGCCGCACGCAGGCTGGACGTACCCGATTCGCTGTAGTTCACCAGCACCGCCACCGGCAGCACGTTGCTGATACGGCGGATGGCGCAGCTGATCGCATCGGAAACCGTCGCCTCGGCTTTCGGCCGGCTGACGTCCAGTTGAGCCTGATAATCCGGGCCGCTTTCGACCTGACGGATGATCTTGCTCATCATTTGCACGGCTTCAAGCGGGTACTCGCCGGACGCGGTTTCTGCCGACAGCATCACCGCGTCCGCACCTTCGGCCACGGCGTTGGCCACATCGGTTACCTCGGCGCGGGTTGGCGCGGGAGAGAAGCGCATCGACTCCAGCATCTGAGTGGCGACCACCACCGGTTTGCCGAGTTCGCGGCAGGTGCTGATGATGTTTTTCTGGATCTGCGGCACGCTCTCGGCCGGCACTTCCACGCCCAGGTCACCACGGGCGACCATGATCGCGTCGCTCAATTCGGCGATCTCGCGCAGTTGTTCCACCGCCGACGGCTTTTCGATTTTCGCCATCAGGAAGGCTTTGTCGCCGATCAGCGTACGGGCTTCGCGAATGTCGTCCGGGCGTTGCACGAATGACAGCGCCACCCAGTCCACGCCGAGCTCCAGACCAAAGCTCAAGTCGCGGCGATCTTTGGCTGTCAGCGGGCTGAGGTCGAGTACCGCTTGTGGCACGTTCACGCCTTTGCGGTCCGACAACTCGCCGCCGTTGAGCACGGTGGTGTCGATGGCGTCGTCGTACTTCGTGACCACGCGCAGGCGCAGCTTGCCGTCGTCCAGCAGCAGGTCCATGCCTGGCTCCAGCGCGGCGATAATTTCCGGGTGCGGCAGGTTGACCCGGCGCTCATCGCCAGGCGTTGCATCCAGGTCCAGGCGCAGGGCCTGGCCACGCACCAGTTGCACCTTGCCTTCGGCGAATTTGCCGACCCGCAGTTTCGGGCCTTGCAGGTCCATCAGGATGCCCAGCGGATAATTCAGCTGACGTTCGACTTCACGGATCCACTGATAACGCAGGGCGTGGTCGGCGTGGTCACCATGGCTGAAGTTCAGGCGAAAGATGTTCACCCCGGCCTGCACCAGCTCACGGATGTCGTCGACCCCGTTGATGGCCGGGCCGAGGGTAGCGAGGATTTTGACCTTTTTATCAGGCGTCATGATTTTTGGCTCTCGAGAATCAGAATGGCGCGGAAGTCGTTGACGTTGGTGCGGGTCGGCTCGGTGACGATCAGTGCATCGAGCGCCTCGAAGTAGCCGTAGCCATTGTTGTTGTCCAGCTCGTCGCTGGCACTCAGGCCGAGGGCGGCGGCGCGGGCGTAGCTGTCCGGGGTCATGATGGCGCCAGCGTTGTCTTCGGAACCGTCGATGCCGTCGGTGTCACCAGCCAGTGCGTAGACGCCGGGCAAGCCCTTGAGGCTGTCGGTCAGGCTCAGCAGGAACTCGGCGTTGCGCCCGCCACGGCCATTGCCGCGCACGGTCACGGTGGTTTCACCGCCCGAGAGAATCACGCACGGTGCGGCCAGCGGTTGACCGTGCAGGACGATCTGCCGCGCGATACCGGCATGGACTTTCGCCACGTCTCGCGACTCGCCTTCCAGGTCACCGAGGATCAGCGGGCTGAAACCGGCCTGACGGCACTTCACCGCCGCGGCTTCAAGCGATTGCTGTGGGCGGGCAATCAACTGGAAGTGGCTGCGCGCCAGACTCGGATCGCCGGGTTTGACCGTCTCCGATTCCGGGCTTTGCAGCCAGTTGCGCACGGTGGCTGGCACTTCGATGTTGTAGCGCTTGAGGATCGCCAGCGCTTCGGCAGAGGTGCTTGGGTCGGCCACGGTCGGGCCGGAGGCGATGACCGTGGCGAGGTCGCCCGGTACATCGGAAATCGCATAGGTATAAACAGTGGCAGGCCAGCAGGCTTTGCCCAGACGGCCACCCTTGATCGCCGAGAGGTGCTTGCGCACGCAGTTCATCTCGCCGATGGTCGCGCCGGACTTGAGCAGGGCTTTGTTGATGGACTGCTTGTCGGCCAGGGTGATGCCTTCGGCCGGCAGTGCCAGCAGGGCAGAGCCACCGCCTGAAAGCAGGAAGATCACGCGGTCACTTTCGTTCAGGTCACTGACCAGTTCCAGCACGCGTTTGGCGACGGCCAGACCGGCTGCGTCGGGAACGGGGTGAGCGGCTTCGACCACTTCGATTTTTTCGCACGGTGCGCCGTGACCATAACGGGTCACCACCAGGCCGGACACTTCACCCTGCCAGCAGCGCTCGACCACTTGGGCCATGGCAGCTGCGGCTTTGCCGGCGCCAATGACGATCACGCGACCGCTGCGGTCGGCAGGCAAATGGGCTTCGAGAACTTGTTGCGGGTGCGCCGCGTCGATGGCTGTGGCAAACAGCTCGCGCAGCAATTGTTGCGGATCGACCGACATGACGGACTCCCGGAATTCTTGTTATTGGGATTGACGTTGGAGCAGTGCTGAATGGATCGCTGGCAGGCCAGCGCCTACAGGGTTTCATCGGCCTCTGTAGGAGCTGGCTTGCCAGCGATCCAGGCGCCTCGGTGCTTCAGATACACCGAGGCGATTTTGTCGCGAGCAAGCTTGCTCCTACTTGCGAATCGAGAAGTTCGCCATGTGTTCCAGGCCTTTGATCAGTGCCGAGTGGTCCCAGTTGCTGCCACCGATGGCCGCGCAGGTGCTGAACACCTGTTGGGTGTTGGCAGTGTTCGGCAGGTTGATGTTCAGCTCTTTGGCACCTTGCAGGGCCAGGTTCAGGTCCTTCTGGTGCAGGCTGATGCGGAAGCCTGGGTCGAAGGTGCCTTTGATCATGCGCTCGCCGTGCACTTCAAGGATCTTCGAGGACGCGAAACCACCCATCAGTGCTTCACGCACCTTGGCTGGATCGGCACCGTTTTTCGAAGCGAACAGCAGGGCTTCGGCCACGGCCTGGATGTTCAGCGCCACGATGATCTGGTTCGCGACTTTCGCGGTTTGACCGTCGCCATTGCCACCGACCAGAGTGATGTTCTTGCCCATGGCCTGGAACAGCGGCAGAGCGCGTTCGAAGGCATCGGTATCGCCGCCGACCATGATGCTCAGGGTCGCAGCCTTGGCACCGACTTCACCGCCGGACACTGGCGCGTCGAGGTACTGAGCGCCTTTTTCGTTGATTTTGGCAGCGAACGCCTTGGTGGCGGTCGGCGAGATCGAGCTCATGTCGATCACGATTTTGCCTTTGCCTACGCCAGCAGCGATGCCGTCGGCACGGAACAGCACGTCATCGACCTGCGGGGTATCCGGCACCATGACGATGATGAATTCGGCTTCCTGGGCGACTTCTTTCGGGTTCGCCAGGGCAATGGCGCCAGCGGCGACCAGATCGGCAGGCGCAGCATCGTGGTGCGCCGACAGGAACAGGCTGTGACCGGCTTTCTGCAGGTTCAACGCCATTGGGTGGCCCATGATGCCGGTGCCGATAAATCCGATTTTAGCCATGAGAAAATCCTCGTTGTATTTGTTTTGTTAGGAGCCGGCTTGCTGGCGATCCAGGCGACACGGTCTGTCTGATACACCGCGGTGATGCCATCGCCGGCAAGCCGGCTCCTACAGGGATTTGTGTCAGATCGCGTTATGGGTTTTCAACCAGCCCAGGCCCGCTTCAGTGGTGGTCAGCGGCTTGTATTCGCAACCGACCCAACCCTGGTAACCAATGCGGTCCAGGTGTTCGAACAGGAAGCGGTAGTTGATTTCACCGGTGCCTGGTTCGTTGCGCCCCGGGTTGTCCGCGAGCTGTACATGGTTGATCTCGCCCAGATGCGATTGCAGAGTGCGGGCCAGATCGCCTTCCATGATTTGCATGTGATAGATGTCGTATTGCAGGAACAGGTTGGCGCTGCCGACCTGCTCGCGAATCGACAGGGCTTGCGCCGTGTTGTTCAGGTAGAAACCCGGGATGTCACGCGTGTTGATCGCTTCCATCACCAGCTTGATACCTGCCGCTTGCAGCTTGTCGGCCGCAAACTTGAGGTTGTCGACGAAGGTTTTCTCGACGGTGGCATCGTCAAAACCCTGCGGACGAATACCGGCCAGGCAGTTGATCTGCGTATTGCCCAGCACCTTTGCGTAGGCGATGGCCAGGTCGACACCGGCGCGGAACTCTTCGATACGGTCCGGCAGGCACGCGATACCGCGCTCGCCCTTGGCCCAGTCACCGGCCGGCAGGTTGAACAGCACTTGGGTCAGGCCGTGAGCGTCGAGCTGGGCCTTGATTTCGGCAGAGCTGAAGTCATAAGGGAACAGGTACTCGACACCACTGAAGCCGGCCTTGGCGGCCGCTTCGAAACGGGCAAGAAAGTCCTGTTCAGTGAACAGCATGGACAGGTTGGCTGCGAAACGCGGCATGGTGGTCTCCCGTAAATATGTAAGGCCCCCTTGTAGGAGCCGGCTTGCTGGCGATGGCGTTAAGTCAGTCATATCAATGTCGATTGATACACCGCTATCGCCAGCAAGCCGGCTCCTACGGGGGAAGGAGCAGCTATTAATCGAGCAACGAAATCGCAGTCGGTGCGTCGTTGCCAACGAGCGCCAGGTCTTCGAATTCGTTGACGGCGTTGATCTCGGTACCCATGGAAATGTTGGTCACACGTTCCAGGATAATCTCGACGATCACCGGCACCTTGAACTCTTCGATCAGTTCCTGAGCCTTGCGCAGGGCAGGCTGGATCTGGGACGGTTCGAACACACGCAGTGCCTTGCAGCCGAGGCCTTCGGCAACTGCGACGTGGTCCACACCGTAGCCGTTGAGTTCCGGCGCGTTCAGGTTGTCGAAGGACAGCTGCACGCAGTAGTCCATGTCGAAACCGCGCTGCGCCTGACGGATCAGACCCAGGTACGAGTTGTTCACGACAACATGAATGTACGGCAGCTTGAACTGCGCGCCCACCGCCAATTCTTCGATCATGAACTGGAAGTCATAGTCACCCGACAGGGCCACGACTTTACGGTTCGGATCAGCCTTGACCACACCCAGTGCTGCCGGAATGGTCCAGCCCAGAGGGCCCGCCTGACCGCAGTTGATCCAGTGACGCGGCTTGTAGACGTGCAGGAACTGCGCGCCGGCAATCTGCGACAGACCGATGGTGCTGACGTAGCAAGTGTCTTTGCCGAACACCTGGTTCATCTCTTCGTAAACGCGCTGCGGTTTCACCGGCACGTTGTCGAAGTGAGTCTTGCGCTGCAGGCTGGCTTTACGCTGCTGGCAGTCTTGCAGCCAGGCGCTGCGGTTTTTGAGTTTGCCGGCGGCTTGCCATTCGCGAGCGACTTCGATGAACACGGTCAGTGCGGCAGCGGCGTCGGAAACGATACCCAGGTCCGGCGTGAACACGCGGCCGATCTGAGTGCCTTCAATGTCGACGTGAATGAATTTGCGGCCTTCGGTGTACACATCGACCGAACCGGTATGACGGTTGGCCCAACGGTTACCGATACCCAGAACCACGTCGGATTTGAGCATGGTCGCGTTGCCGTAGCGGTGCGAAGTCTGCAAGCCAACCATGCCCACCATCAGCGGGTGATCGTCCGGGATGGTGCCCCAGCCCATCAGGGTCGGGATGACCGGGATGCCCGTCAGTTCAGCGAACTCGACCAGCAGATCGCTGGCATCGGCGTTGATGATGCCACCACCGGCGACCAGCAATGGACGCTCGGCCTGATCCAGCATGGCCAAGGCTTTTTCAACCTGAACGCGGCTAGCGCTCGGCTTGGCCAAAGGCAGCGGCTGGTAAGCATCGATGTCGAATTCGATTTCGGCCATCTGCACGTCGAACGGCAGGTCGATCAGCACCGGGCCTGGACGGCCGGAGCGCATTTCATAAAAGGCTTTCTGGAACGCGTAAGGCACCTGGCCCGGTTCCATGACGGTGGTTGCCCACTTGGTCACTGGCTTGACGATGGTGGTGATGTCGACAGCCTGGAAGTCTTCCTTGTGCATACGGGCGCGGGGTGCCTGGCCGGTAATGCAGAGGATTGGAATCGAGTCGGCCGAGGCGCTGTAGAGCCCGGTGACCATGTCGGTACCGGCAGGGCCGGAAGTCCCGATGCACACGCCGATGTTGCCGGCCTTGGTGCGGGTGTAGCCCTCGGCCATGTGCGAGGCGCCTTCAACGTGGCGAGCGAGTACGTGATCGATGCCGCCGACCTTTTGCAGGGCGGAGTACAGCGGGTTGATGGCGGCACCCGGGATGCCAAAAGCGGTATCAACCCCTTCACGGCGCATCACCAGAACGGCGGCTTCGATTGCTCTCATTTTGCTCATGGTTTTGTGCCTCTTTACGTTTTGTAATTGTATACAAGTGGCTTTGCGCAGAGTGTATTCACGGCGGACGGCGCAGGTCAATCCATTTTCTCAAGCGCTTGTTTCATTCGTCGGAAGCCCGTTCTACTGTGGCTTTTCGTCGCATGCGGCGCTTTTCGAGAATTATTGTATACAAAAAAATAACTCATTGTGTTCTATTTGTTGCATCGGTCTGCGGCACAACGGCGCAGCCCCACGACTTTCCCAAAAACAAAATGAGGACGGCACCATGAGCGCTTTAACCTTGAAAGTCGCAGTCAACCTGGTCAACGAGGCCATCACCGCCGGGCGTGCAATCTCCGCGGCTCCCTTGACCGTCGCAGTACTGGATGCCGGCGGGCATCTGATTTCCCTGCAACGCGAAGACGGCGCCAGCCTGATACGCCCACAAGTCGCCATCGGCAAAGCCTGGGGCGCCATCGCGCTGGGCAAGGGCTCACGCCTATTGGCACTGGATGCACAGCAGCGTCCAGCGTTTATTGCCGCGTTGAACAGCCTGGGGCAGGGCAGCGTCGTGCCGGCACCGGGCGGTGTGTTGATTCGCGATCAGGCAGGCACTGTGCTGGGGGCGGTAGGGATCAGTGGGGATTTGTCCGACGTTGATGAACAGTGTGCGATCACTGCCATTGAGGCGTTGGGGTTGAAGGCGGATGCGGGGGTTGTGGCTTAAGTTTTGTATTGATTGATCTACCGCTATCGCCAACAGGCTGGCTCCCACAGGGGATTATCTGAGTATCGGTGATCAACTGTGGGAGCTAGCCTGCTAGCGATTGCTGTTTCCCAGACACATCCTGCCAAAAGTCTGTACGTCTCGATCGAATCAGCCGAACTAGCCTTCTCATGATCAATTCATGGAGGAGGCAAAGGAATGCCTGATTCACCTGCTTCACATCGCCTACGGCGCGGTCGCTATGCTGAAACCCACCGAATTTACCTATTGACCACCAACACGTTTGGACGAAAACCGATATTCAAGAATTTTGTCCTGGGTCGTTTGGTCGTGGATCAGTTTAGAAATGCGCAGCATCAAGGCATGGCGAATTCATTGGCCTGGGTTGTCATGCCCGATCATTTTCATTGGCTGGTTGAGTTACAGCAGGGATCATTGTGTGGCCTCATGCAGAAGACCAAGTCGATGAGCACCAAAGCGGTAAATCAGTTTACTGGCCGCAAGGTCACTCTCTGGCAGAAAGGCTTTCATGATCGGGCACTGCGACGAGAGGAAGATCTGGTGAGGGTAGCGCGATATGTCGTGGCCAATCCTTTGCGGGCCGGGCTGGTTGAGAAACTTGGCGCCTACCCGCTGTGGGATGCTATCTGGGTTTGAGCTGATATCGAGTTGTCTTCATCGCTAGCAGGCTAGCTCCCACAAGGGTTTTATGAGCGCCACAGATCCAGTGTGGGAGCTAGCCTGCTAGCGATTGAAGGCACCGCGGTCCATCAATCCGGCTCACACCCCTTCAACACCAACCGGATAATCGTCTGCGCCGCCGCTTCGTAATCTTCTTCATCCAGCCTGGCCTTGCCGGTGATGGCACTGATTTGCCAGTCGAAATCGGCGTAGGTCTGGGTCGCGGCCCAGATGCTGAACATCAGGTGATTAGGGTCGATGGGGGCGATTTGCCCGCGGTCGATCCAGGTCTGGATGCACTCGATGTTGTGTCGGGCCTGGCCGTTGAGCTGTTCGACCAGGTCGCTGCTCAGGTGCGGTGCACCGTGCATGATTTCGCTGGCGAACACCTTGGAGGCGAAGGGCAGGTCGCGGGAGATACGGATTTTCGAGCGGATGTAGCCGCTGAGCACTTCACTGGGTACGCCGTCCGGATTGAAAGGCGTGGAAGCCTGGAGAATCGGCTCGATGATACTTTCCAGGACCTCGCGGTAGAGGTTTTCCTTGGATTTGAAATAGTAGTAGACGTTGGGCTTGGGCAATCCCGCCTTGGCTGCGATATCGCTGGTTTTGGTCGCAGCGAAGCCTTTGTCGGCAAATTCTTCACTGGCGGCACGCAGGATCAGTTGTTTGTTGCGCTCGCGGATTGTGCTCATAAAGCCGGTGGTTCCTTGCCTGTTCTGGCGGTTGCGCATGGTATCACCGGGCTCGCGCGGCGCTCAAGAATGCACCGTAGCCTGTTGCGCCGCGCTATGCTGCATCGCATTTATTCAAGAAGGAAACCCGACTCATGGCAGGAAGCAGTTTATTGGTGCTGATCGACGACATCGCCACCGTACTGGACGACGTTTCGTTGATGACTCAAATGGCCGCCAAGAAGACTGCCGGCGTGCTCGGCGACGACCTGGCGCTCAATGCCCAGCAAGTCAGCGGCGTGCGCGCCGAGCGTGAGATCCCGGTGGTCTGGGCGGTCGCCAAGGGGTCGTTCATCAACAAACTGATCCTGGTGCCTTCGGCATTGGCGATCAGTGCGTTCGTTCCGTGGGCGGTCACCCCGTTGCTGATGATTGGTGGCGCTTACCTGTGCTTCGAGGGTTTCGAGAAGATCGCCCACAAGTTTCTGCACAGCAAGGCCGAGGATGCCGCCGAGCATGCGCAGTTGGTCGAAGCCGTGGCCGATCCCGCCACGGACTTGGTGGCCTTCGAGAAAGACAAGATCAAAGGCGCCGTGCGCACCGACTTCATCTTTCGGCGGAAATCATCGCCATCACCCTCGGCACCGTGGCCGATGCGCCGTTGACCCAGCAAGTGATCGTGCTTTCGGGCATCGCAATCATCATGACGGTCGGCGTCTATGGCCTGGTGGCGGGCATCGTCAAGCTCGATGATCTGGGCCTGTGGCTGACCCAAAAGCCCGGGCAAATGGCGAAAAGCATCGGCGGTGCCATTCTGCGGGCGGCGCCTTACATGATGAAAAGCCTGTCGGTGATTGGCACGGCGGCGATGTTCCTGGTCGGCGGCGGCATCCTGACCCACGGTGTGCCTGTGGTGCATCACTGGATTGAAAGTGTCAGCGCAGGGGCGGGCGGTGCAGGGTTTATCGTACCGATGTTGCTGAATGCGGCGGCGGGAATTGTGGCGGGTGCGGTGGTGTTGGCCGGTGTGATGGTTGTCGGCAAGATCTGGAAAGCGCTGAAAGGCTGAAGACAGCACATAACAATGTGGGAGCGAGCAGGCTCGCTCCCACATTTTTTACCGTTGGAATTACTCGGAAATCTGCAACTTGCGCGCCTGGGTGTACACGTAACGCACTTTGTCATACTCAAACGGTGAGTTCAGTTGACCGTAGCGGAAGCTGGTCTGGTAGCGCTTGTCGATGCCGCGCAGGATCCAGACTTCCGGATGGTTGGAGCTGACTTCGGGAACATTGAGGAAGTTGATCGCGGAGTCTGCGGTGTAATCCACCAGCAACCCACCGGTGTCCCGCAGGTTCGACGGGCCGAGGATCGGCAGTACGATGTAAGCGCCGCCCGGTACGCCATAGAAACCCAAGGTCTGGCCGAAGTCTTCGCTCTGGCGCGGCAAGCCCATGGCGGTTGCCGGGTCCCACAGACCGGCGACGCCAATGGTGGTGTTGAGCAACAGTCGCGCGGTGGTCTCCATCGAGCGCTGGCCCTTGAGCTGCAGCAAGCTGTTCAACAGGTTCGGCACATCGCCGAGGTTATTGAAAAAGTTGCTGACACCGGTGCGCAAGAAGCTCGGGGTGACGTAGCGATAGCCGTTGACTACGGGCAGGAACACCCATTGGTCGAACCGATAGTTGAAGTGGTAGACACGACGGTTCCACTCTTCCAGCGGGTCGTAGACGTTCAGCGCATTGAGCGTTGAACGCTCGAACTCGCGCTGATCCAGGCCCGGGTTGAACTTGAGTTCACTCAACGGTTCCTTGAAGCCGTCACTGTCGACCACGACGGGGGCGTTGGTTTTGCTGTCTTCGGCATTGGCGACGCCTGCACAGAGTAGCGCGGTGACAAGCAGGAGATATTTAGCCACGGAAAAACTCCAGCATGGCGTCGCTGTTGACGCGGTAGTTAAGGTTGCCGCAATGGCCGCCCAGCGGATAAACGGTCAAGCGGTCGCCGAATGTCTTGCGCAGGAAACCCAGGTCGCCTGGTCCAAGAATCACGTCATCGGCGTTGTGCATGACGGCAATTTTCGGGCTGTCGCGCAGATAGTCCTTCAGAGCATACAAGCTGACTTGGTCGATCAATTGCAGCAGGCTGCCGCCGTCGGTGCGGGCGCGCCACATCGGAATGACCTGTTCGGTGATGTAGCAATCGAAGTCGCATTGCAGCGCACGCTTGAAGAACGGCGTGAGGGTGGTGCCTTCGGTGATCGGGAACTTCGGTGGCGTGATCAGGCCGCGGCGGTTGATCAGGTCCGAGGTAAAAGCGATATCGGCGGCGGAGAAGCGGAACGATGTGCCGATCAGCATGGCCATCTGTTCATTGCTCAGATGCTGCTTGGACTGTTGGAAGTCGTAGAGCAGGGCATCGTTGAGGTCGATGTAGCCCTTCTGCTGGAAGTAGCGGGTCAGTTTGTCCAGCACCAGCTCATAGAAGGTCGTGGAAGTACTGATGCCTTTGACCTCGGTTTGCACCAGCTTGTCCAGGTTGGTGATCGAGGTATAGAGGTTCACCGGCGGGTTGAGCAGCAGGACTTTCTTGAAGTTGAAGCTGCGGCGGGTTTCGTCCAGGTGCGCCACAAAAGCAGCATCCAGTGCACCCAGGCTGTAACCGGTCAGGTAGTAGTCGGTGACCGGCAGATTCGGGTTTTGTGCCCGTATGGCCTGCATCACCCGATACATGTCTTCGGCATCTTCCTTGGTGATGCCCGGCGTGGCGAAGCGTGAAGCGGAGCTGATGAAGTCGAAGCTGGTCGGCGACGACAATTGCACCACGTGGTAGCCGGCCTTGTAGTAAAGCTTCTTCAGGTATTCGTTCAGGCTGCTGTCATAGCGCGCGCCAGTGCCGGCGATCAGGAAAATCAACGGTGCGGCATGGTCCTGCGTGGCGAGTCGGTATTCGAGTTTCGTCACCGGCCAGAAATTCGCCGGCAGCTCGAAGGCCCGCTCCGGGCGCAGGGTGACGCTGAGTGTCGACTGGTCGATGTCATCGTCCAGCGGCAGTTCCGGGCGCAAGTCCGGTGGTGTTGTCGCGATGGTCGCTTCAAACGGATTGGTGAGGGGATAGCCATAACTGGCGGCGTCGATATCGACCGCCAGTGCGGACGCACTCAAAATAAGGCCGCCAAACAGGGCGGCGAAGCGCAAGGAACGGAGCATGACTAGATCCCTTAGAAGAAGGTGCCGATTGAATGTCGCAGGCTATGACCACCGGATTTGCGCCTAAGTGCCAAGCGTCGGCACCAAACACGCCTGATTTCGAAGTAATAGTAGCTGGACGATACACTTTGCAGCGATTGAATGACTAGCAAACTGTTGTTATAGCTTGCGAATAGCATAAGGGCGATTAAGCTGGCCGCCGTTTTTCACCCATTGGAGTAATTCATGTCCCGCCGCCTGCCCGTGATCCTGCTGCTTGTTTTGCTGCCCGTCTGGCTGGCCGCCAGTTATGGCGCACGTTATGGCTTCATGGAAGATGCGCAGTGGGTGGGCATTTGCGTTGATGAGTCAAGCCGCTGGGAATGCCAGATACGGTCGAACCTGGGCCTGATGATTCACTTCGCCGTCCTGGGTTGGGCCGCATTGGCGGCTGCGATCGTTGGCTTCGTTGTGCCGGGTCGGGCAGGGTGGTGGCTGGCGGTGCTGGCGCTGATTTGTGGGTTGCCTGCGCTGGCGTTGTACAACACGACGTTGGCGGTGTTTGCGGTGGTGATTGCGGGGTTGCGGTTGGTTCGGGCGTCACGTAGCGCCTGATAGATTGCCATCGCGAGCAGGCTCGCTCCTGCAGTAGATCTATAGCGAACGCAAAATTGGCGTGCGACAAAAATCAAATGTAGGAGCAAGCTTGCTCGCGATGGGGCCGCAAGCTGCGCTGCAAATTTAAGCCTTGCGAACCCGCAAACACCGCCACAACGCAGCCACCATCAACACACTCACCAGCGCCCAACCCCAAGCCTGCTGATTCTGCAGCCCTTCACGAAACAACTGCGGTGCAATGCTGGCCCCAATAATGAACGTCAGCAGCGCAATCTCCCGACGCGGCACGCTCACCGGGCGGCACAGGTAGACGAGTGCCGGCACGATAAACGCCACGCTCGGGAAGCTGCGATAGCGCGGATCGAACACCAGTTCCAGCATCATCACTGCCGCTGCAAAACCGGAAGCTGCGACGAGCCATCCAGCGTGGCGCTCCAAAAAGTTGAAAGCGCTTTCACGCCATCCGGTGCGTGAGCTCAGCGTCAGCGCCGCGTGGGCAATGATCAGCAGATTCAATACGGTCAGCAAGCCGACCCATAGCCATTCACTGTTGAAACGAGTGGTGACCCGCGCCAGGTCGCCCCAGGCGCCCAACGAGCAGGCGGCGACTGCGGCGAACAACGGAAGAACCAGTGCCGAACGGGTACTGCGAACCCGACCGCCAACAAGCAGAATGCCAAGGAAAATCAAACCACCCGCCACCAGCCATTGCGACCAGTACGGCACGTTCGTCACCGGCCCGGCCAGCACTCCTTTGTCCTGGCGGTCAGCATCGAACAATCCCCAGTAACCGCCGACCGCACCTTCGCTGGCGCGTTTCCACGGCTGGTCGAAGGCTTCGATCAGGTTGTAATGCCAGCCTTGCTGCTCGGCCAGGGTGACAAAGCCGCGAATGAATTTGGCTTCGTTAACCCGGCTCGGCAGCGCGGTTTCACGCTGACGGCCCTCACTCGGCCAGCCGGTTTCGCCAATCATCACGTCCTTGGGCGCGAACCTGTTGCCGAACACCTGGCGTACCTCGGCCACATGTTGCAGGGCGGCATCGATGTTCGATGGATCGTCTTCCCAGTAGGGCAGCAAATGGATGGTCAGGAAGTCCACGGCGGGGGCGATTTCCGGATGCTTGAGCCAGAACTCCCAGACGTCGGCATAGGTGACAGGTTGTTTGACCTGGTTTTTGACTTTGTTGATCAGCTTGGCCAGTTGTGGTCCGGTAACTTCCTTGCGCAGGAGGGCTTCGTTGCCGACGATCACTGCGCTCACCACATCGGCGTTGGCATTGGCCGAGGCGATCAGCAAATCGACCTCTTTTTCCGTGTCCACCGGATTGCTGTTGACCCAGGCGCCGATCATCAGCTTCAAGCCATGCTTGCGCGCCAGGTCCGGCAGGGCTTCGAGGCCAGTCATGGAGTAGGTGCGGATGCATTCGAAACTTTTGGACAGCAGTGCAAGATCGGCGTCCATGCGCTCCGGGCGCAGATTGAACGGCACATCGAACGGCGACTGATCTTTATCGAATGGGGTGTAGGAGGCGCATTGCAATTTGTGCGTGGCACTGGCCACGTCCGGCAGAATCACCGGTTTACCGAGCCCGTACCAAAAGCCGCAGAGCGCAAACAGCCCCAGCAGACAAGCGAAAAAATAAGCAGCAAAAGGGAAGCGGGAAGTCGCGGACATGGTCAGGCCGTGTGGGAGCAAAGCGGCGCATGTTACCTGCATTTATCGCGCGCTTGGTGGCCTGCATGATTTTGACATGCAAAGTTCGGGCGGATTGGCCGCAGTGTTTGTCGCGCTCAGGGTTAATGGCTTTCTGATGTCGTTTCTCGATGGATTGAGGTCGCTGGCAGAGCAGGTCGCCAAGAGCGTGAGGTTGATGATCGCTGTGTCAGTACTCCGCTGATGTTGGAGCGAGTTTGCGGTGAGGCGTGATGGAGGCGCTGTGCACCATAACAATACGTTGACGCGGCTCGGCACCCGTCGAGCGCAGCACTTTCGGGGAAGTAACGATGAAGATGCGACGACTTTTAGGCGCGAGTGCCGCTCTGGTACTTGCGGTTGGCTCCACATTCGCCAATGCCGAGAGCAAGACCCTGAGCATCGGTTATGTTGACGGCTGGTCCGACAGCGTTGCGACCACTCACGTGGCCGCCGAAGTGATCAAGCAGAAACTCGGTTATGACGTGAAGCTGCAAGCCGTCGCCACCGGGATCATGTGGCAAGGCGTGGCGACCGGCAAACTCGACGCCATGTTGTCGGCCTGGTTGCCAGTGACGCACGGTGACTACTGGACCAAGAACAAGGATCAGGTTGTCGATTACGGCCCCAACTTCAAAGACGCGAAAATCGGTTTGATCGTACCGGAGTATGTGAAAGCCAAGACAGTCGGCGATCTGAAAACCGATGACACCTTCAAGAACCGCATCGTGGGTATCGACGCCGGTTCAGGCGTAATGCTCAAGACCGAACAGGCGATCAAGGATTACGATCTGACCGGTTATCAACTCAAGGCCAGTTCCGGCGCCGGCATGATTGCCGAGCTGACGCGCGCCGAGAAGAAAAACGAATCCATCGCCGTGACCGGTTGGGTGCCGCACTGGATGTTCGCCAAGTGGAAACTGCGTTTCCTGGAAGACCCGAAAGGCGTGTATGGCGCTGCTGAAACCGTCAACAGCATCGGCAGCAAAGAGCTGGCAACCAAAGCGCCGGAAGTGGCCAAGTTCCTGAAGCACTTCCAGTGGGCGTCGAAAGACGAAATCGGCGAGGTCATGCTGGCGATCCAGGATGGCACCAAACCTGAAGCGGCGGCGAAGGACTGGGTCGCTAAACACCCGGAGCGTGTGGCTGACTGGATTAAATAATCTGAGTTGATGCTTCAGGTCAGTCTCTTCCAGGGTCGCTGGGCATTCTATGCCTAGTGGCCCTTTTTCTTTTCTGTAGGAGCGAGCTTGCTCGCGATGGGCGTGAACGTTAACGCGTGCCGCCGGGAAAAACTCGGTGCCTCCAAATTCATCGCGAGCAAGCTCGTTCCTGCAATTGGCAGATATGTCATGGCGTTCTAAGACTAAGGTCGTCTGGAACCTGCCCCGCAGCCGCATAGAGTGGATACCGTTCCAACTTAATCTGTGCTGCGAGGATAAAAACAATGAACGACAGCATTTACCTCTCGATTCAAAACAGCCCGCGCTTCAAGGAGCTGGTTAGCAAGAGGGAACGATTCGCCTGGATTCTTTCAGCGATCATGCTAGGGCTTTACTCCGGATTCATCCTTTTGATTGCTTACGGGCCGCATGTACTGGGGGCGAAAATCAGCCCTGAGTCATCGATAACCTGGGGCATTCCGATCGGTGTCGGCCTGATTCTCTCGGCCTTCATCCTGACCGGCATCTATGTAAAACGCGCCAACGGCGAGTTCGACGACCTGAACAATGCGATTCTCAAGGAGGCTCAGCAATGATCCGGCGTCTAATGGCTCTGTTGAGCATCGCAGCCTTCGCACCGGGCGCCTGGGCGGCTGACGCCCTGACCGGCGCCGTGCAGAAACAACCGCTGAACGTCGCCGCGATCCTTATGTTCGTGGCGTTCGTCGGCGCAACCTTGTGCATCACTTACTGGGCGTCCAAGAAAAACAACTCGGCCTCTGACTACTACGCCGCTGGCGGCAAGATCACTGGTTTCCAGAACGGTCTGGCGATTGCCGGTGACTACATGTCGGCAGCATCCTTCCTGGGTATTTCCGCGCTGGTGTTCACCTCCGGCTACGACGGCCTGATCTACTCGATCGGCTTCCTGGTGGGCTGGCCGATCATTCTGTTCCTGATCGCCGAGCGCTTGCGTAACCTGGGCAAGTACACCTTTGCCGACGTGGCGTCCTATCGCCTGGGCCAAACCCAGATTCGCTCGCTGTCCGCGTGCGGCTCGCTGGTGGTGGTGGCGTTCTACCTGATCGCGCAAATGGTGGGTGCCGGCAAGCTGATTCAGCTGCTGTTCGGTCTCGACTACCACGTTGCAGTGATCCTGGTCGGTATCCTGATGTGCATGTACGTGTTGTTCGGCGGCATGCTGGCGACCACCTGGGTGCAGA
The DNA here is from genome assembly GCF_030417915.1 of Pseudomonas sp. C32. Lineage (NCBI taxonomy): Bacteria > Pseudomonadati > Pseudomonadota > Gammaproteobacteria > Pseudomonadales > Pseudomonadaceae > Pseudomonas > Pseudomonas sp. C32. Next base: position 156,577 of record NZ_JAUHUK010000008.1, read on the forward strand.
TCATCAAGGCGGTTCTGTTGCTGTCCGGCGCTTCGTTCATGGCGCTGATGGTGATGAAGCACGTCAACTTCGACTTCAACATGCTGTTCTCCGAAGCGATCAAGGTTCACCCGAAAGCTGAAGCGATCATGAGCCCGGGCGGCCTGGTGAAAGATCCGATCTCGGCGTTCTCCCTCGGTCTGGCCTTGATGTTCGGTACCGCTGGCCTGCCACACATCCTGATGCGCTTCTTCACCGTGAGTGACGCTAAAGAAGCTCGCAAGAGCGTGTTGTACGCAACCGGCTTCATCGGCTACTTCTACATCCTGACCTTCATCATCGGCTTCGGCGCGATCCTGCTGGTCAGCACCAACCCGGCCTTTAAAGATGCTGCTGGCGCGCTGTTGGGCGGCAACAACATGGCGGCGGTGCACCTGGCTAACGCGGTAGGCGGCAGTATCTTCCTGGGCTTCATCTCGGCGGTAGCGTTCGCGACCATTCTGGCAGTGGTTGCCGGTCTGACCCTGGCCGGTGCTTCGGCGGTGTCCCACGACCTGTACGCCAGCGTGATCAAGAAAGGCAAAGCCAACGAGAAGGATGAGATCCGCGTCTCGAAGATCACCACCATCGCGCTGGCGGTGCTGGCAATTGGTCTGGGTATCCTGTTCGAGAGCCAGAACATTGCGTTCATGGTGGGCCTGGCGTTCTCCATTGCGGCGAGCTGCAACTTCCCGGTCCTACTGCTTTCCATGTACTGGAAGAAGCTGACCACCCGCGGTGCGATGATCGGCGGCTGGATGGGCCTGATCAGTGCTGTAGGCCTGATGGTGCTTGGTCCGACCATCTGGGTGCAGATCCTGCATCACGAGAAGGCTATCTTCCCGTATGAGTACCCGGCGCTGTTCTCGATGCTGATTGCCTTTGTCGGGATCTGGTTCTTCTCGATTACTGACAAGTCGACCGCGGCTGACAATGAGCGGGCGCTGTTCTTCCCGCAGTTTGTTCGTTCGCAGACTGGCCTGGGCGCGAGTGGGGCTGTTTCGCACTAAGGGTTTGGGTTTGACTGTTTAAGATGTGTTGAATGGAATGCCCCGGTCGAGAGATCGGGGCATTTTTTTATTGGGCGGTAATCGGCCGGAATTTTTGGATGTTGCCGATTTACTGTAGGAGCTGGCTTGCCAGCGATGGCGGCCTTCGGGCCGACCAGGTTCTTGGTTGATTGGGTACATATCCGTTATTCAGGTGACGGCGGCTTATGGTTTCGCCCTTACGGCGAGTCCCTTTTGGCAAACGCCCCAAAAGGAACCAAAAGGTCTCGCCCCTTACGTACGGCCCCTCGCTAAGGCTCGGCGTTCCTTCGCTCCGGTATTCATCCGGGGGCATTGCCCTCCGGTCGGCTTCGCTTCGACCTACATGCAATGAGCTCGATTGCGTCGAACGGCGCTGTGCGCCAATCCCCGGATAAACACCTCCACTCAGCCTCCCGAGGGGGCGGGTGGATCAAAAGCGGAAGGCGAGCTAACGCTCGGCCTGATGAGTGGTGAAGAGCGTGGGTGTACGCTGATCCATTGTAGGAGCTGGCTTGCCAGCGATGGCGGCCTGCCTGCCGGCCTGATTTCGCGGATGTATCACTCCGTAGGAGCTGCCGAAGGCTGCGATCTTTTGATCTTGCCTTTAAAAAAACAGAGTCAAAAGATCGCAGCCTCGTTGCACTCGACAGCTCCTACAGGGAGAGCGCGTACACATCAGAACCAGGCCGGCCGGTAGGCCGCCTCGGGCGCTTTTGCGGTGTACGCCCCCTCGTGAGGCCGAGAGGAGGTTCTGCGCAGTGGGCAAGCCGGCATGGATGCCGGTTTAGCCGCCCCCGGCCATGGATGGCCGATGGCGGCGGGCCCACGGAGCAGGACCGGAGCGAGGGAATGCCGAGCCGCGGCGAGGCACCGAATGTCAGGGGCAAGAGCCCTTTGGTTACTTTGGGGCTTTTCCAAAGTGACCCGCCGTAAGGGCGGAACCAATAGTGGCCGTAACCGCAGAAACGGATATGTACACCATCAAAAAGGCGCACAAACAAAAACGGCCTCCTGCTCTTTATATAAAAAGCAGAGGCCGTTCCCGGTGCAACTCAACACGCTACAGCAAGACAGATCTTACTTGCGGTCTTCCAGCTTGGAGATATCACGCGACTCGTAGCCGGTGTACAACTGACGCGGACGGCCAATCTTGTACGGGCTGGAGAGCATTTCTTTCCAGTGGGAGATCCAGCCGACGGTCCGCGCCAGGGCGAAGATCACGGTGAACATGCTGGTTGGAATGCCGATCGCCTTGAGGATGATCCCCGAGTAGAAGTCGACGTTCGGGTACAGCGAACGTTCGATGAAGTACGGGTCGGTCAGGGCGATCTCTTCCAGGCGCATGGCCAGTTCGAGTTGCGGATCGTTCTGGATGCCCAGTTCCTTCAACACTTCGTCGCAGGTCTTCTTCATCACGGTGGCGCGCGGGTCGCGGTTTTTGTAAACGCGATGACCGAAGCCCATCAGTTTGAACGGATCGTTCTTGTCCTTGGCCTTGGCGATGAACTTGTCGATGTTCGAAACATCGCCGATTTCATCGAGCATGGTCAGTACGGCTTCGTTGGCACCGCCGTGGGCAGGGCCCCACAGTGCAGCGATACCGGCGGCGATACAGGCGAACGGGTTGGCACCCGAAGAGCCAGCCAGACGGACGGTGGAGGTCGAAGCGTTCTGCTCGTGGTCGGCGTGGAGGATGAAGATCCGGTCCATGGCCTTGGCGAGTACCGGGCTGATCGGTTTGATCTCGCACGGGGTGTTGAACATCATGTGCAGGAAGTTTTCCGCGTACGACAGGTCGTTGCGCGGGTACATCATGGGTTGGCCCATGGAGTACTTGTAAACCATCGCTGCCAGGGTAGGCATCTTGGCAACCAGGCGGATCGCGGAAATTTCGCGATGCTGCGGGTTATTGATGTCCAGGGAGTCGTGGTAGAAGGCCGAGAGGGCGCCAACTACGCCGCACATGACGGCCATCGGGTGGGCGTCGCGACGGAAGCCGTTGAAGAAGGTCTTCAGCTGCTCGTGAACCATGGTGTGGTTCTTCACGGTGCTGACGAACTGGGCCTTCTGTTCTGCGGTCGGCAGTTCGCCATTGAGCAGCAGGTAGCAGGTTTCCAGATAGTCCGACTTTTCAGCCAGCTGTTCGATCGGGTAGCCGCGGTGCAGCAGAATGCCGTTGTCACCATCAATATAGGTGATCTTCGACTCGCACGAAGCGGTCGACATGAAACCTGGGTCAAAGGTGAAGCGGCCCGTGGCCGTCAGACCCCGAACATCGATAACATCGGGACCAACGGTGCCGGTTAAAATGGGCAGCTCGACGGGGGCTGCGCCCTCGATGATCAACTGCGCTTTTTTGTCAGCCATGTGGCCTCCTATTTATGCTTGAAATCATCAGACAGACCCCCCACGCAGGGCCCGCACCACTATAGTGAGATAAATTCGAATGTCAATTTGCCTAAAGTCTTGCTCCCAAAGGCTTTAACCAGACATTTTTCTCGAAATTGGCTGCCATTTACGCCTTTTATGTCAGTTGCGCAATCAGCTGTTTGGGTTAGGTGATTGCGTTGTCATTAGTAGCCTAACTGTCTATACTCGGCCACCGACCGCCAAGGGCTTTTGGGCTTGCTTTCATTGGGGGTCGCATCCCTGGGTGGTGGTTACCTGACCAGTGCACTCCCCAACAACTTTGCCCTGATTGTTAGGGGCTCTTCAGTGTGAAAAAAAAGCCGTGAAAAGCCAACGACCTGTAAACCTAGACCTAAGGACCATCAAACTCCCAGTCACTGCTTACACGTCCATCCTTCACCGAATCTCCGGTGTCATCCTCTTCGTGTGCCTTGCCATCATGCTTTATGCATTGGACAAGTCGCTGAGCTCCGAGGAAGGCTTCGGTCAGGTGAAAGCGTGTCTGACCAGTCCGCTAGCCAAGCTAGTGACATGGGGCATCCTGTCCGCTCTGCTTTATCACTTGGTAGCCGGTGTGCGCCACTTGATCATGGACATGGGCATCGGTGAGACGCTGGAAGGCGGCAAACTGGGCTCGAAAATCGTTATCGCCGTTTCCGTGGTGGTAATCGTTCTGGCAGGAGTTTGGATATGGTAACTAACGTCACGAACCTCTCGCGTTCGGGCCTCTATGACTGGATGGCGCAACGTGTGTCTGCGGTCGTTCTCGCGGCTTACTTCATCTTCCTGATCGGATACATCGCGGCCAACCCTGGCATCGATTACGCCCAGTGGCATGAACTGTTCGCCCACAACGGGATGCGTATCTTCAGCCTCCTGGCCCTTGTTGCCCTCGGCGCTCACGCCTGGGTCGGCATGTGGACCATCGCGACCGACTACCTGACGCCAATGGCGTTCGGCAAGTCCGCGACGGCTATACGTTTCCTTTTCCAGGCAGTCTGCGGCGTTGCGATGTTCGCTTACTTCGTCTGGGGCGTGCAGATTCTCTGGGGTATCTGATTCATGGCTAACATTCCAACGATTTCTTTCGACGCCATCATTATTGGTGGTGGCGGTGCCGGCATGCGCGCAGCGCTGCAACTGGCACAGGGTGGTCACAAGACTGCCGTGATCACCAAGGTTTTCCCGACCCGTTCGCACACTGTTTCCGCCCAGGGCGGCATCACCTGTGCCATCGCGTCCGCTGACCCGAACGATGACTGGCGCTGGCACATGTACGATACCGTCAAGGGTTCCGACTACATCGGTGACCAGGACGCTATCGAATACATGTGTCAGGAAGGCCCGGCTGCCGTTTACGAGCTGGACCACATGGGTATGCCGTTCTCGCGTACCGAGCAAGGTCGTATCTACCAGCGTCCATTCGGCGGTCAGTCCAAGGACTACGGTAAAGGCGGCCAGGCTGCGCGTACTTGCGCTGCGTCCGACCGTACCGGTCACGCTCTGCTGCACACCCTTTATCAGGGCAACCTGAAAGCCGGTACCGTGTTCCTGAACGAGTACTACGCTGTCGATCTGGTGAAGAACAGCGAAGGCGAGTTCGTCGGCGTGATCGCCATCTGCATCGAAACCGGCGAAACCACCTACATCCGTGCCAAGGCCACCGTACTGGCTACCGGCGGTGCAGGTCGTATCTACGCTTCGACCACCAACGCCCTGATCAACACCGGTGACGGCGTTGGTATGGCGCTGCGTGCCGGCGTCCCAGTGCAAGACATCGAAATGTGGCAGTTCCACCCGACCGGCATCGCCGGCGCTGGTGTACTGGTTACCGAAGGTTGCCGTGGTGAAGGTGGATACCTGATCAACAAGCACGGCGAGCGTTTCATGGAGCGTTATGCTCCGAACGCGAAAGACCTTGCCGGTCGTGACGTTGTTGCTCGCTCGATGGTTAAAGAAATCATCGCCGGCAACGGTTGCGGTCCGAATGGCGACCACGTAATGCTCAAACTCGACCACCTGGGCGAGGAAGTGCTGCACAGCCGTCTGCCAGGCATCTGCGAACTGTCGAAGACTTTCGCACACGTTGACCCGGTTGTTGCACCGGTTCCGGTTGTTCCGACCTGCCACTATATGATGGGCGGCGTTGCCACCAACATTCATGGTCAGGCGATCACCCAGAACGGCGAAGGCGTCGACGAAATCATCCCTGGCCTGTTCGCAGTGGGTGAAGTGGCTTGCGTATCGGTTCACGGTGCCAACCGTCTGGGCGGCAACTCGCTGCTCGACCTGGTGGTATTCGGCCGCGCTGCCGGCCTGCACCTGGAAAAAGCACTGACCGATGGCATCGAATACGACGACGCTACCGAAGCCGATATCGAAGCTGCCCTGTCGCGCTTGAACGCTCTGAACAGCCGTACCGAAGGCGAAGACGTGGCAACCCTGCGTCGCGAGCTGCAAAACTGCATGCAGAACTACTTCGGTGTATTCCGTACTGGCGAATACATGCAGAAGGGTATTGCCCAGCTGGCGGACCTGCGCAAGCGCATCGCCAACGTCAAGATCAACGATAAGTCGCAGGCGTTCAACACTGCACGTATCGAAGCACTTGAGCTGCAGAACCTGCTGGAAGTAGCCGAAGCTACCGCCATCGCTGCCGAAGTACGTAAAGAGTCCCGCGGCGCTCACGCCCGTGAAGACTTCGAAGATCGTGACGATGAAAACTGGCTGTGCCACACCCTGTACTTCCCGGGTGACAAGCGCGTGACCAAGCGTGCCGTGAACTTCTCGCCGAAGACTGTTCCGACTTTTGAACCTAAGATTCGGACTTATTAAGGGTGGCCGCCATGTTGCAAGTCAGCGTTTATCGTTACAACCCTGATCAGGACGCCGCGCCGTTCATGCAGGAATTCCAGGTTGATACCGGTGGTAAAGACCTGATGGTGCTGGACGTGCTGGCCCTGATCAAAGAGCAGGACGAAGGTTTCTCCTATCGTCGCTCTTGCCGTGAAGGCGTTTGCGGTTCCGACGGCATGAACATCAACGGCAAGAACGGCCTGGCCTGCGTCACGCCGCTGTCTGCTGTCGTAAAAGGTAACAAGTTGATCGTTCGTCCTCTGCCAGGTTTGCCGGTTATCCGTGACCTGGTCGTCGATATGAGCATCTTCTACAAGCAATACGAGAAGGTTAAGCCATACCTGCAGAACGACACGCCGGCTCCGGCCATCGAGCGTCTGCAGTCCCCTGAAGAGCGTGAAAAGCTCGACGGTCTGTACGAGTGCATCCTGTGCGCTTGCTGCTCGACCTCTTGCCCGTCCTTCTGGTGGAACCCGGACAAATTCCTGGGTCCAGCTGCTCTGCTGCAAGCGTATCGCTTCCTGGCAGACAGCCGTGACACCAAGACGTCCGAGCGTCTGGCTTCGCTGGATGACCCGTTCAGCGTATTCCGCTGCCGCGGGATCATGAACTGCGTCAACGTATGTCCGAAAGGCCTGAACCCGACTAAGGCCATCGGTCACATCCGTAACATGTTGCTGTCTAGCGGCGTGTGATTCAGCTGCTGTATCCGTTGTACCCGTAGATGCTACGGCGCAGGCTTCAACCGGCGCCGTAGTTTTAACCTGAGCAGCAGCTTAAAAGGCTGCAGCTCTTATTTTGAAGAAATGAGACAAGCAGGGGCATCCGGGCTGGTACCCGGACTATCAGTGTGATCCTAGTGGCTTGTTTTGGTCGCTGCATTCGGACTTCTGCAAGTTTGCTCGGTGTCGACACCGGTGGTGTTCCCCTAACCGAGGGTGACCAAGCATGCAAGAAAGCGTGATGCAGCGCATGTGGAACAGCGCCTACCTATCCGGTAGTAACGCTGCCTATGTGGAAGAGCTCTACGAGCTCTACCTGCACGACCCTAACGCTGTGCCAGAAGAGTGGCGCACCTACTTCCAGAAGTTGCCTGCTGACGGCAACTCTGCCACCGATGTTTCGCACTCGACAATTCGCGATCATTTCGTCTTGCTGGCAAAGAACCAGCGCCGCGCCCAACCGGTTTCCGCCGGCAGCGTGAGCAGTGAGCACGAGAAGAAGCAAGTTGAAGTGCTGCGATTGATCCAGGCCTACCGTATGCGTGGCCACCAGGCAGCCCAGCTTGACCCGCTGGGGCTGTGGCAGCGTCCTGCACCTGCAGACCTGTCGATCAATCATTACGGCTTGACCAATGCCGATCTTGATACGACCTTCCGTGCCGGCGACCTGTTCATCGGCAAAGAGGAAGCGAGCCTACGCGAAATTCACGAAGCGTTGCAGCAGACATATTGCCGCACCATCGGCGCTGAATTCACGCACATCACCGATTCCGAACAGCGCCAGTGGTTCCAGCAGCGTCTGGAAAGCGTGCGCGGCCGTCCGACGTACTCCGCCGACATCAAGAGCCACCTGCTTGAGCGCGTGACTGCCGGTGAAGGCCTGGAAAAATACCTGGGCACCAAGTACCCGGGTACCAAGCGTTTCGGTCTGGAAGGCGGCGAAAGCCTGATTCCGATGCTCGACGAGCTGATCCAGCGTTCCGGTTCCTACGGCACCAAGGAAATCGTTATCGGCATGGCCCACCGTGGTCGTCTGAACGTGCTGGTCAACACCTTCGGCAAGAACCCGCGCGAGTTGTTCGACGAGTTCGAAGGCAAGAAGAAGGTCGAGCTGGGCTCCGGTGACGTTAAGTACCACCAGGGCTTCTCGTCCAACGTGATGACCGCTGGCGGTGAAGTTCACCTGGCCATGGCGTTCAACCCGTCCCACCTGGAAATCGTTTCCCCGGTGGTCGAGGGTTCGGTTCGCGCCCGTCAGGATCGTCGTAACGATCCAACCGGTGAGAAGGTTCTGCCGATCTCCATCCACGGTGACGCGGCATTCGCCGGTCAAGGCGTGGTCATGGAAACCTTCCAGATGTCGCAGACCCGCGGTTTCAAAACCGGCGGCACCGTGCACATCGTGATCAACAACCAGGTCGGTTTCACCATCAGCAACCCGCTGGACTCGCGTTCCACCGAGTACGCGACCGACGTTGCGAAAATGATCCAGGCGCCGATCCTCCATGTGAATGGTGATGATCCGGAAGCCGTATTGTTCGTGACCCAGCTGGCCATCGACTACCGCATGCAGTTCAAGCGTGACGTGGTGATCGACCTGGTCTGCTACCGTCGTCGCGGCCACAACGAGGCCGACGAGCCAAGCGGCACCCAGCCGATCATGTATCAGCAGATCACCAAACAGCGCACCACCCGTGAGCTGTATGCCGATCGTCTGACCCAGGGCGGTGTGCTGGACGCAGAGCGTGTTCAGGCGAAAGTCGACGAATACCGCAACGCGCTGGACAACGGTCTGCACGTAGTGAAGAGCCTGGTCAAAGAGCCGAACAAAGAGTTGTTCGTGGATTGGCGTCCGTATCTGGGCCACGCCTGGACCGCGCGTCACGACACTCGTTTCGATCTGAAGACCCTGCAGGAACTGTCCGCCAAGCTGCTGGAAATTCCGGAAGGCTTCGTGGTTCAGCGCCAGGTCGCGAAGATCTACGAAGACCGTCAGAAGATGCAAGCCGGCGGCCTGCCGATCAACTGGGGTTACGCCGAAACCATGGCGTACGCGACCTTGGCGTTCGAAGGTCACCCGATCCGCATGACCGGCCAGGACATCGGCCGCGGTACGTTCTCGCACCGTCATGCTGTCTTGCACAACCAGAAAGACGCGGGCACCTACATCCCGTTGCAGAACCTGTACAACGGCCAGCCACGTTTCGACCTGTACGATTCGTTCCTGTCCGAAGAAGCCGTACTGGCGTTCGAATACGGTTACTCGACCACCACGCCTGATGCGCTGGTGATCTGGGAAGCCCAGTTCGGCGACTTCGCCAACGGTGCCCAGGTGGTTATCGACCAGTTCATCACCAGTGGCGAGCACAAGTGGGGCCGTCTGTGCGGTCTGACCATGTTGCTGCCGCACGGTTATGAAGGTCAGGGGCCGGAGCACTCCTCGGCTCGTCTGGAACGTTACCTGCAGCTGTGCGCCGAGCACAACATTCAGGTAGCCGTGCCGACTACGCCGGCACAGATCTATCACTTGCTGCGTCGCCAGGTCATTCGCCCGCTGCGCAAGCCATTGATCGTTCTGACACCGAAGTCGCTGCTGCGCCACAAGCTGGCCATCTCGACGCTGGAAGATCTGGCCGAAGGTTCGTTCCAGACCGTGATCCCGGAAATCGATGCCCAAGACCCGAAAAAGGTCGAACGCGTTGTTCTGTGTAGCGGCAAGGTCTACTACGACCTGCTGGAAAAACGTCGTGCCGAAGGTCGTGACGACATCGCCGTCGTGCGTATCGAGCAGCTGTATCCATTCCCTGAGGACGACTTGAAAGAAGTCCTGGCTCCTTATACCAACGTCAAAGCTGCCGTTTGGTGTCAGGAAGAGCCGATGAACCAGGGGGCGTGGTACTGCAGCCAACACCATATGCGTCGCAGCATCAGCAACCTCGACAAGTCTCTCGTACTTGAGTACGCGGGCCGTGAGGCTTCTGCTGCACCGGCATGCGGTTACGCATCGATGCACGCTGAGCAGCAGGAAAAACTGCTGCAAGACGCCTTTACTGTTTAACGCCTTCGCGCACCTGAAACCGAATTTAAGGACCCACAGATAATGGCTATCGAAATCAAAGCCCCCACTTTCCCGGAATCGGTTGCCGATGGCACCGTTGCCACCTGGCACAAGCAACCGGGCGACGCGGTCAAGCGCGACGACCTGATCGTCGACATCGAAACCGACAAGGTTGTGCTGGAAGTGTTGGCTACTGCTGACGGCGTGCTGGGCGCTATCGTCAAGAACGAAGGCGAAACCGTTCTGTCCGACGAAGTCCTGGGCTCGATCGAAGCGGGCGGCGCTGCTGCCGCTCCTGCTGCCGCGGCTCCTGCTGCTGCACAAGCCGCTGCGCCAGCCACCGAAGGCGAAGACGATCCTGTTGCTGCACCGGCTGCCCGTAAGCTGGCTGAAGAAAACGGCATCAACATCGCTTCCGTTGCCGGCACCGGCAAAGGCGGTCGTGTGACCAAGGAAGACGTGGTTGCAGCTGTTGCCGCCAAGAAAGCCGCTCCGGCTGCCGCGCCTGCCAAGGCTGCTGCTCCTTCGGCTGCCGCTCCTGTGTTCGCCGCTGGCGACCGCATCGAGAAGCGTGTACCGATGACCCGCGTTCGTGCCACCGTGGCCAAGCGTCTGGTTGAAGCTCAATCGAACATGGCGATGCTGACCACTTTCAACGAAGTCGACATGACCGAAGTCATGGCACTGCGTTCGAAGTACAAGGACCTGTTCGAGAAGTCCCACAACGGCGTGCGCCTGGGCTTCATGTCGTTCTTCGTGAAAGCGGCCACCGAAGCGCTGAAACGCTTCCCGGCTGTCAACGCTTCGATCGACGGCGGCGACATCGTTTACCACGGCTACGCTGACGTCGGCGTTGCAGTTTCCAGCGATCGCGGCCTGGTTGTACCGGTTCTGCGTAACGCCGAACTGATGAGCCTGGCTGAAATCGAAGGCGGCATCGCCACCTTCGGCAAGAAAGCCCGCGACGGCAAACTGTCGATGGACGAAATGACCGGTGGTACTTTCACCATCACCAACGGCGGTACTTTCGGTTCGATGATGTCGACCCCGATCGTCAACCCGCCACAAGCAGCCATCCTGGGCATGCACAACATCATCCAGCGTCCTATGGCCATCAACGGTCAGGTCGTTATTCGCCCGATGATGTACCTGGCCCTGTCCTACGATCACCGTCTGATCGATGGCAAAGAAGCTGTGACCTTCCTGGTGACCATCAAGAACCTGCTGGAAGATCCGGCTCGTCTGTTGCTGGATATCTAAAGAGCAGCTGCAAGCTGCAAGCGACAAGCCCCAAGCTCAAGGCGAGCGAGTGGGCTTGAGGCTTGCAACTTGCGGCTTGTAGCTTTATTGCTAAAGAGGATTTTTTGAATGTCGCAGAAATTTGACGTAGTAGTGATCGGCGCGGGCCCTGGCGGTTACGTGGCTGCCATCAAGGCCGCCCAACTCGGCCTCAGCACTGCCTGCATCGAGAAGTACACCGACAAGGAAGGCAAACTGGCTCTGGGCGGTACTTGCCTGAACGTCGGCTGCATTCCATCCAAAGCCCTGCTGGACAGCTCGTGGAAATTCCACGAAGCCCAGGACGGTTTCGCGATCCACGGTATCAATCACGCTGGCGTGACCATGGACGTGCCAGCGATGGTTGGCCGTAAAGCCAACATCGTCAAAGGCCTGACCTCCGGCGTTGCGACCCTGTTCAAAGCCAATGGTGTGACCTCGATCCAGGGTCACGGCAAGCTGCTGGCCGGCAAGAAAGTCGAAGTCACCAAGCCAGACGGCTCGGTAGAAATCATCGAAGCCGAAAACGTCATCCTGGCTCCAGGTTCGCGTCCGATCGACATTCCGCCAGCTCCGGTTGACCAGAATGTGATCGTCGATTCGACTGGCGCCCTGGAATTCCAATCCGTACCGAAGCGTCTGGGCGTGATCGGCGCTGGCGTGATCGGTCTGGAACTGGGTTCGGTCTGGTCGCGTCTGGGTGCAGAAGTGACTGTCCTGGAAGCCCTGGACACCTTCCTGATGGCAGCGGACACCGCTGTTTCCAAGGAAGCGCTGAAAACCCTGACCAAGCAGGGTCTGGACATCAAGCTGGGCGCTCGCGTCACCGGTTCCAAAGTGAACGGCGACGAAGTCGTTGTGAACTACACCGATGCCAAAGGCGAACAGAACATCACTTTCGACAAGCTGATCGTAGCCGTTGGTCGCCGTCCGGTGACCACTGATCTGCTGGCTGCCGACTGCGGCGTGACCCTGGACGAGCGCGGTTTCGTGCACGTTGACGATCACTGCGCTACCACCGTACCGGGCGTTTACGCCATCGGTGACGTGGTTCGCGGCATGATGCTGGCGCACAAGGCGTCGGAAGAAGGCATCATGGTTGTCGAGCGCATCAAGGGCCACAAGGCCCAGATGAACTATGACCTGATCCCTTCGGTTATTTATACTCACCCGGAAATCGCATGGGTCGGTAAAACCGAGCAGGCCTTGAAAGCTGAAGGCGTTGAAGTTAACGTCGGCACCTTCCCGTTCGCAGCCTCTGGCCGTGCCATGGCTGCCAACGACACCGGTGGTTTCGTCAAGGTCATCGCAGATGCCAAGACAGACCGCGTGCTGGGCGTCCACGTGATTGGCCCAAGCGCTGCAGAACTGGTTCAGCAGGGCGCGATCGGTATGGAATTCGGCACTAGCGCTGAAGACCTGGGCATGATGGTTTTCTCCCATCCGACCCTGTCTGAAGCCTTGCACGAAGCAGCTTTGGCAGTGAATGGCGGCGCCATTCACATCGCCAACCGCAAGAAGCGTTAAGACAATAAGAAACCACGGCGGAATGGCCCGTCGTGAGCCTTGCACGCAAGACTCACCGCGGAATATCCGCTGGACGCAGTCTTGCGTAGCTGCACCGGTTGTCCGGAAAGGCTACGCAAGCAGCAGTCAAAGGTGGTGCGGCACTTGAATGAGTGCAGCACCGAATGCGCAGTACCTAACGAAGACGGTAATAAGCATGAATCTTCACGAGTATCAGGGTAAGCAGCTGTTCGCTGAGTACGGCCTGCCAGTTTCCACCGGTTACGCGGTAGACACCCCGGAAGCAGCAGCAGAAGCTTGCGACAAAATCGGCGGCAGCGAGTGGGTTGTCAAAGCCCAGGTCCACGCCGGTGGTCGCGGTAAAGCGGGCGGCGTTAAGCTGGTTCGCAGCAAAGAAGACGCCAAAGCCTTCGCACAGCAGTGGCTGGGCAAGCGTCTGGTGACTTACCAGACTGACGCCAATGGTCAGCCAGTCACCAAGATCCTGGTTGAATCGTGCACTGATATCGCTAAAGAGCTGTACCTGGGCGCTGTCGTTGACCGTTCGAGCCGTCGTATCGTGTTCATGGCTTCCACCGAAGGTGGCGTGGACATCGAGAAAATCGCTCACGACACTCCAGAAAAAATTCTGAAGGCCACTATCGATCCACTGGTTGGCGCTCAGCCATTCCAGGGTCGCGAGCTGGCATTCCAGCTGGGTCTGGAAGGCAAGCAGGTTGCTCAGTTCGCCAAGATCTTCGTAGGTCTGGCCAAGCTGTTCAAGGATCACGACCTGGCTCTGCTGGAAGTGAACCCGCTGGTGATCAAGGCTGACGGCGATCTGCACTGCCTCGATGCCAAGATCAACATCGACGCCAACGCCATGTACCGTCAGCCTAAGCTGAAGACTTTCCACGATCCGTCGCAAGACGATCCGCGCGAAGCGCACGCTGCCAAGTTCGAACTGAACTACGTAGCACTGGAAGGCAACATCGGTTGCATGGTCAACGGTGCTGGCCTGGCCATGGGTACCATGGACATCGTCAACCTGCATGGCGGCAAACCAGCCAACTTCCTTGACGTGGGCGGCGGTGCTACCAAAGAACGCGTTACCGAAGCGTTCAAGATCATCCTGTCCGACACTAACGTCGCTGCAGTATTGGTCAACATCTTCGGCGGCATCGTTCGTTGCGACATGATTGCCGAAGGCATCATCGGCGCTGTGAAAGAAGTCGGCGTGAAAATCCCGGTTGTTGTTCGCCTTGAAGGCAACAACGCTGAACTGGGCGCTAAAGTACTGGCAGAAAGCGGTTTGAACATCATCGCTGCTACCAGCCTGACCGACGCTGCTCAACAAGTTGTCAAAGCTGCGGAGGGCAAATAATGAGCGTCCTGATCAATAAAGACACCAAAGTTATCTGCCAGGGTATTACCGGTTCGCAAGGTAGTTTCCACACCCAGCAAGCCATCGAGTACGGCACCAAGATGGTTGGTGGTGTAACTCCAGGCAAAGGCGGCACCGAGCACCTGGGTCTGCCAGTGTTCAACACCGTTAAAGACGCAGTAGCTGCCACTGGCGCTACCGCCAGCGTGATCTACGTTCCGGCTCCTTTCTGCAAAGATTCGATCCTGGAAGCTGCTTTCGGCGGCATCAAGCTGATCGTCTGCATCACCGAAGGCATTCCTACCCTGGACATGCTGGACGCTAAAGTTAAGTGCGACGAGCTGGGTGTTATCCTGATCGGCCCTAACTGCCCAGGCGTGATCACTCCAGGCGAATGCAAGATCGGCATCATGCCAGGTCACATTCACTTGCCAGGCAAGGTCGGTATCGTTTCCCGTTCCGGCACCCTGACCTACGAAGCTGTGAAGCAGACCACTGACGCCGGTTTCGGTCAGTCGACTTGCGTCGGCATCGGCGGTGACCCGATCCCGGGTTCGAACTTCATCGACATCCTGAAGCTGTTCCAGGAAGACCCGAAGACCGAAGCGATCGTAATGATCGGTGAGATCGGCGGTTCGGCTGAAGAAGAAGCTGCTGCCTACATCAAGGCACACGTGACCAAGCCGGTTGTTTCCTACATCGCTGGTGTGACTGCTCCTCCGGGCAAGCGCATGGGCCATGCTGGCGCAATCATCTCTGGCGGCAAAGGCACTGCAGACGAGAAGTTTGCTGCCCTGGAAGACGCAGGCGTTAAAACCGTGCGTTCGCTGGCAGACATCGGCAAGGCTTTGTCCGAGCTGACCGGTTGGGCTGTCAAGTAAGCCTCGCGCTTAGCTGACGCTTCACCAAACAAAGGCCACCTTCGGGTGGCCTTTGTCGTTTCCGGGATTCATGCAGGCTCTGGGATCTGTAGGAGCCGGCTTGCTGGCGATTCAGGCTGCCCGGTGTGTCAGATATACCGTCATCGCTGGCAAGCCAGCTCCTATAGTTATCGTCTAAATGATAATTACGTACGTAAACGCGACATAGAGGTGTCGCAGATCGGAATGTTCGCCCCGTAACAGTGCGCTTATCGGGCAAATTCGTTAGGCTACGCGCCATTTTTGCGTCCGCAGCCCACAAGGCAGCAACGCGCTTAAAGGGTTGGTCTTATACGGACTGACAGCATTTCCCTCACCCATAGGGAAATCCCTCTCTAAATTCCGATTCAGTAGTGTGGTATTTCCTTAATGAAAGTGTTGAAAGGCCAGGACATCCTGGCACTTGGTTTTATGACGTTTGCCCTGTTCGTCGGGGCTGGCAACATCATCTTCCCGCCTATCGTCGGTTTACAGTCCGGACCTCATGTCTGGATGGCGGCGCTGGGTTTCCTGGTCACGGCGGTCGGTCTTCCGGTGATCACCGTGGTGGCGCTGGCCAAGGTCGGCGGAGCCATGGATGCGCTGAGCAGCCCGATCGGTAAAGTCGCTGGTGGTCTGTTGGCGGCGGTATGCTACCTCTCGGTCGGCCCGCTGTTTGCGACGCCGCGTACCGCAACCGTATCGTTCGAAGTGGGCCTTGCGCCATTGACCGGCGAAAGCCCGTTGGCGCTGTTCCTCTACAGTTCGGTGTACTTCCTGCTGGTGTTCTTCATCTCGCTCTATCCGGGCCGTTTGCTGGATACCGTTGGCCGTTTCCTCGCACCACTGAAGATCATCGCTCTGGCCGTTCTCGGCATCGCGGCATTTGCTTTGCCAGCGGGTGACATTGGCCTTGCCACGCCCGAGTACGTCGCAGCACCGTTCTCCCAGGGGTTCATCAATGGTTACCTGACCATGGATACCCTCGGCGCACTGGTGTTCGGTATCGTCATCGTTAACGCCATCCGTTCCCGTGGCGTAGAGTCACCAGCGCTGATCACCCGTTACGCGATCATTGCCGGGTTGATAGCCGGCGTCGGTCTGGCGCTGGTTTACATCAGCCTGTTCCGCCTCGGTTCGGGCAGCCATGAAGTGGCCGCCGGTGCGAGCAACGGCGCGGCGGTATTGCACGCTTACGTCCAGCATACCTTCGGTTCGTTGGGCAGCGGTTTCCTCGCGGTGCTGATTTCCCTGGCTTGCCTGGTTACGGCGGTCGGCCTGA
The DNA here is from genome assembly GCF_030417915.1 of Pseudomonas sp. C32. Classification (NCBI taxonomy): domain Bacteria; kingdom Pseudomonadati; phylum Pseudomonadota; class Gammaproteobacteria; order Pseudomonadales; family Pseudomonadaceae; genus Pseudomonas; species Pseudomonas sp. C32. The sequence continues at coordinate 173,020 of NZ_JAUHUK010000008.1, forward strand.
CCTGTGCCTGCGCCGAGTACTTCAGCCGTGTACTGCCGCTGTCTTACAAGACATTGGTCATCATCCTTGCGGCGTTCTCGTTGCTGGTGTCCAACCTGGGGCTGACCAAGCTCATTGCGTTCTCGATCCCGGTACTGACGGCGATCTACCCGCCGTGCATCGCGCTGGTAGCGCTGAGCTTCTGCAAGGACTTCTGGCATGAGCAGGGCCGTATCGTCGGTCCGGTGATGCTGGTGTCGTTCATCTTCGGTCTGATCGATGCACTCAAGGGTGCGGGCCTGGCGGACTGGATGCCAGCTCAACTGACCCATCTGCCGCTGAGCGAGCAAGGTCTGGCCTGGCTGGTGCCATCGGTGATGACGTTGGTGATTGCCGTGGTTTGCGATCGCCTGCTGGGCAAACGCGCCGAAGCCTTGGCTTAAGCTTCAACGGCCCGCCACAAGCGGGTCTTGAGCAGAAACAGAAATGCCCCGTATCAATCGATACGGGGCATTTTTTTTGTGAGGCGTGCGGTGTCTTTTCCGTTGCGCTAACGTCGAAGCATTGCCCAATCGATTGTAGGAGCGACCTTCGCGAGCAAGCTCGCTCTTACACAGGGTTTATGTACACCGTTAACACATCACAAGGACCTGCATGTCGTTCATCCAAGCCAATCTGATCCACATTCTTGCCGCCGTATGGTTTGTCATCTGCTGGGGCGGTTACACCCGCTATGCGGGCTGGAAGGGCCGCGACACGGCATGTCTGGCCAGTGTCCTGCACCTGTACCGCGAAGACTGGATGCGTCGCATGCTGTTGCGGGACAACCGCATCGCTGACGCCAGCGTGATCGGCAACCTTGAGCGAAACGCGTCATTCTTCGCCTCCAGCACATTGATCATCCTGGCGGGTATTCTCACGGTGCTCGGCGCTTCCGAGCGGGCAGTCTCATTGCTGGCCGACATCCCGATGGTGCAACAGGCGTCCCAGGGCATGTCGGAGATCAAGCTGCTGTGCCTGGCGCTGGTGTTCGTCTATGCGTTCTTCACCTTCAGTTGGTGCATGCGCCAGTACAACTTTGCGGCGATTCTGGTCGGTTCGGCACCGATGGTCGGTGAGCGCCACGTGTCCGAACAGGAACGCAAAGCCTTCGCGTCCCGGGCGGCGCGGGTTATTTCGATGGCCGCCAACCAGTTCAACTTTGGGCTGCGTTCCTATTACTTCGGCATGACCATGCTGGCCTGGTTTGTCAGTCCCTGGTTGTTCATGTTGATGAGTGCCGGTGTGGTCTTCGTGTTGTATCGCCGCGAGTTTCACTCCGACGTTCTCGACGTGATGGTCTATACCCCTACAGAGGCACCGTTGCCCGAAGCAAATAAAGAGGCGGCTTGATGAGTATTCCGTTCTGGTGTGTGTTTATCTCGGCCTTGCTGATCTTCGTGGCGCGTATGCCCGTGACCAAAGCGATGAAAGAGCAGGGTGGTTACAACAATCACCAGCCACGCGAACAGCAGGCACAACTCACTGGTTTGGGCGCCCGCGCGGTGGCGGCCCATCAGAACAGTTTCGAAGCGTTCTTGTTGTTTGCGGTAGGCGTGTTGATGGCGCATACCACTCAAACGGCAGGATGGCTCATCGATTTGCTGGCGATCATCTTCGTGATTTCGCGAGTGATCTACCTGGTCTGTTACTGGAAAGACCTGGCCTGGCAGCGCAGTCTGGTTTGGGTGGTGGGATTGGTCTGTTCGTTGTTACTGATGGTTAGTCCGACTTTTCGAACGATTTTGCTCTAGCGCTAACGCGACAATAAAAGCTCCAGGCAAAAGAAAACCCGCACTTGGCGGGTTTTCTTTTATCACGCTAAAAACCGATTTAGTTCTTAGGTGCTTCCGGAGCGGCTTCTTTAGCCGCTGCTGCGTTCGATTCAGCCTGAGCTTTGGCAGCTTCGGCGTTTTCTTTCGCAGCGTCGTTCACTTTATCCTGAGCTTTGTTCATGTCCTGCTGAGCTTGCTCAGCATGTTTGGCGGCATCTTGAGCTTTGTCCTCGGATTTTTTATCGCAGGCAGCGAGACCGAGGGAAGCGGTCAACATCAAGGCAATAGCTAAAGTCTTACGCATGGGTGTTTCTCCTTATGGAAAATATCTACTGGCCTTAAGAGCATGGGCGTTCGGGTTAAGTTCCACGATTTTTGCAGATATATAAGTTTGTTTTAACGCGGAACTTTTACCGGGATTTCTACGGCGTCGGGCCAACACTTCAAGAGTTTTTATCAAATGGCTGAAAACCCCGTTTTTGAGCGTGCTACACGATTCCTGTCGGCATTGCGGCATTGCCAGGTACTCGGGTTGCGAGTTCATAGCGCCAACAATGAAGGTCTGACGGTTGTTCTGCCGTACAGTCCGCAAATTGTCGGCAACCCCGAAACCGGCGTCATTCATGGCGGCGCCTTGACCTCGTTGATGGACACGGCTTGTGGCATGTCGACACTGTGCGTGCTGCCGGAATTCGAAGTGTGTCCGACCCTCGACCTGCGCATCGACTACATGCACGCCGCCGAGCCCCATAAAGACGTCTACGGTTTTGCCCAGTGCTACCGGGTGACCACCGACGTGATCTTTGCGCGCGGCTTCGCCTATCAGGACGATCCGGAGCATCCCATCGCCCATGTGGTGGGCACGTTCATGCGCATGGGCAAGGGTATTAAAGGCACCAAGGGCTTTGGTGGCGTCATTGCCGGAGACACGAAATGACTATTAGCCTTCAGGAGCAACTGCAAGCGGCTCATGAGCGGGGCGACTACAGCTCACTGTTGCAGTTGATTCCGTACGCCACGTTGATCGGCGTCGAATGCTCACGGGTGGGCGACGAATTGCTGTTTCGTCTGCCGGCCAACAAGGACAACATCGGCAACCCTCTGCTGCCGGCCATTCATGGCGGTGTGATCGCCGGTTTCATGGAATTGTCCGCCGCGTTGCACCTGCTGATTGCAACCGGATCGCCCGGCGTACCGAAGATTATCGACTTTTCCCTGGACTACCTGCGGGCCGGGCAATTTCGCGATACCTGGGCCCGTTGCCAGGTGTGTCGCCAGGGTCGCAGGGTCGCCAATGTGGCGATTACCGCCTGGCAAAGCACCGAGGCCGAACCCATTGCCACGGCCCGCGCGCATTTCAAAGTCGAAGAGCCCTTGAAATCCTGATTGGTGCCCCAAACTCTGAGGACAACCCGCCGTCGATCATTCAGGTCGCGGCTTATGCCATCTGATTGGAGTTTGATGACCATGAGTGTGGAAACTCAAAAGGAAACCCTGGGCTTCCAGACCGAGGTGAAGCAACTGCTGCACCTCATGATCCATTCGCTGTATTCCAACAAGGAAATTTTCCTTCGCGAATTGATCTCGAACGCCTCTGACGCTGTCGATAAATTACGTTTCGAAGCCCTGGCCAAGCCAGAGCTGCTGGAAGGTGGCGCCGAACTGAAAATCCGTGTGAGCTTCGACAAGGACGCTAAAACCGTCACCCTCGAAGACAACGGTATCGGCATGAGCCGCGAAGACGCGATCACCCATCTGGGCACCATCGCCAAATCTGGCACCGCCGATTTCATGAAGCACCTGAGCGGTGACCAGAAAAAAGACTCGCACCTGATCGGTCAATTCGGTGTTGGCTTCTACTCCGCCTTCATCGTCGCCGACAAGGTTGACGTGTACAGCCGTCGTGCCGGCGCTGCTGCCAGCGAAGGTGTGCACTGGTCGTCCAAAGGCGAAGGCGACTTTGAAGTCGCTACCGTCGAAAAGGCCGACCGTGGCACTCGCATCGTCCTGCACCTGAAATCTGCTGAAGACGAATTCGCCGATGGCTGGCGTCTGCGCAACATCATCAAGAAGTACTCCGATCACATCGCTTTGCCGATCGAGTTGCCGAAAGAAGTGGCCGCTGCCGAAGGCGAAGAGCAGCCGGCCGTTGAATGGGAAACCGTCAACCGCGCCAGTGCTCTGTGGACCCGTCCGCGTACCGAGATCAAGGACGAGGAATACCAGGAGTTCTATAAGCACATCGCTCACGACTTCGAAAATCCGCTGAGCTGGAGCCACAACAAGGTCGAAGGCAAGCTGGAATACAGCTCGCTGTTGTACGTGCCGACCCGTGCGCCGTTCGACCTGTACCAGCGTGAAGCGCCGAAAGGCCTGAAGCTGTACGTGCAGCGTGTATTTGTCATGGATCAGGCCGAGTCCTTCCTGCCGTTGTACCTGCGCTTCATCAAGGGCGTGGTCGATTCCAACGACCTGTCGCTGAACGTGTCGCGGGAAATCCTGCAGAAAGACCCGATCATCGACTCCATGAAGTCGGCACTGACCAAGCGCGTTCTGGACATGCTGGAAAAACTGGCGAAGAACGAGCCTGAGCAATACAAAGGCTTCTGGAAAAACTTCGGCCAGGTTATGAAAGAAGGCCCGGCAGAAGACTTCGCCAACAAAGAGAAAATCGCTGGCCTGCTGCGTTTCGCATCGACCAACGGTGACGACGGCGAACAGGTTGTCGGCCTGGCGGATTACCTGGCACGCGCCAAGGAAGGTCAGGACAAGATTTACTACCTGACCGGCGAAACCTACGCGCAAGTGAAAAACAGCCCGCACCTGGAAGTCTTCCGCAAGAAAGGCATCGAAGTGCTGCTGCTGACCGACCGCATCGACGAGTGGCTGATGAGCTACCTCAGCGATTTCGACGGCAAGAGCTTTGTCGACGTGGCGCGCGGTGACCTGGACCTCGGCAACCTGGACTCGGAGGAGGACAAGAAGGCTGCGGAAGAAGTCGCCAAGGCCAAAGAAGGTCTGGTTGAGCGTCTGAAAGCCGCCTTGGGCGAATCCGTTGCTGAAGTGCGGGTTTCCCATCGTCTGACCGACTCCCCGGCGATTCTGGCCATCGGTGAGCAGGACCTGGGCTTGCAGATGCGTCAGATCCTGGAGGCCAGCGGTCAGAAGGTTCCGGATTCGAAGCCGATCTTCGAATTCAACCCGGCTCATCCGCTGATCGAGAAGCTCGACAACGAGCAGAGCGACGAGCGCTTCGGCGACCTGTCGCACATCCTCTTCGATCAGGCGGCTCTGGCAGCCGGCGACAGCTTGAAAGACCCGGCGGCGTACGTGCGCCGTCTGAACAAGCTGCTGGTCGAACTATCGGCTTAACTGTGTTGTAGAAAAACCCGCTTCGGCGGGTTTTTTTCATTCTGGTGTTCAACAATCAGGAGTCAGAAATGAGCCAAATTACTGTACGTTCCGTTGCCTATCAGATTGATGGACGAGATTACGAAAGCCGCCTGGCCTTCGATGTCGACCATAAAGGCCCGCGTCCGGGTCTGTTGATGGCGCCGAACTGGATGGGCGTCAGCGCCGGTGCCGAGGAGATCGCCAAGTCGGTGGCGGCCAAAGGCTACGTGGTGCTGATCGCGGACCTCTACGGGCAATCGGTTCGTCCGACCAACAATGACGAGGCGGGCGCGGCGATGATGCCGTTGAAGAATGACCGCCCGTTGCTGCGCAAGCGCATGCAGGTGGCGTTCGAACAGCTGCAAAGCCAGGGTGAGGTGGCCGTTGATACGTCGAAACTGGCGACTTTCGGTTTCTGCTTCGGCGGTTGCTGTGCGCTGGAGTTCGCTCGTACCGGTGCGCCGGTGAAGGCGGCTGTTTCGTTCCATGGCACGCTGGACACACCGAATCCGGCTGATGCGAAAAACATCAAGGGTAAGGTGTTGGTGCTGCACGGTGCTTCCGATCCTTTGGTGCCGAAGGAGCAATTGCCGGCGTTCGAAGATGAAATGAATGCGGCGGGTGTGGATTGGCAGTTGCTGAGCTACGGCGGTGCGTTCCACTCGTTCACCGATCCGCACGCCAATGTACCGGGGATGATGATGTACGACGCCAAAGTCGCCGCTCGGGCGTTTACGTCGATGCATAATTTGCTGGATGAAGTGTTCAAGGATTGAATAAGCGCTGAGCAACGAAACCTGTAGGAGCCGGCTTGCTGGCGATAGCGATCCTCACGATCGCCATCGCTGGCAAGCCAGCTCCTACAGGGATTGTGCCGCACGCAATTTCGGGAATGAGCCGGTCAACTGTAAAAGCTGGCTTGTCAGCGATGAGGCAATGACAGGCGCTGCAAACATCAGGGCAATTCGATCCGCTCAACTTCCCCCGGCACCGTCGGCCAATCCCCGGCCGCCCAGCGACGGCGCGCCTCATCGATGGCCGCTGGATCGCTCGCCACGAAATTCCAATTGATCCGTCTTGGTCCATCCAGCGGTGCACCGCCGAACACAACGGCATGACTGTCGCTTTCGGCGAACACAGTCATTTCTTCGCCGCCTGGCAACACCACTAACGTGTGCGGCTCAATTGGCTCGCCATCCAGTTGCACCTCACCGCTCAACACATACAGCGCTCGTTCTTCGTGCTCGGTCGGAATCAGCAACGTTGTCGCTGTTTGCAGGTTCAATTCGGCATACAACGTAGGTGAAAGCACCGGCACCGGTGATTCCAGGCAAAAGCCTGTCCCGGCAATCATGCGAATCTTCACGCCGAGGTTGTTGCTGACCGGAAGCGTGGACGCCGGATGGTGGCTGTAATGGCCAGGACCTTGTTCATGGTCCTTGGGCGAGGCCAGCCAGATCTGCAAGCCGTGCATCGTGAAGCCGCTTTCTTTCAGCGCCTCAGGTGTGCGTTCAACATGGGCAATGGCGCTGCCGGCCGTCATCCAGCTGACGTCGCCCGCCCCGACCACTTGATCTGAGCCGAGGCTGTCCTTGTGCTGAATCTGCCCCTGGAACAGGTAGGTGAGGGTGGAGAGGCCGATGTGCGGGTGCTGGCGAATGTTCATGCCTTTGCCGGCCGGATAACGGGTTTCCAGCATGTGGTCGAAAAACACGAATGGCCCGACGCTGCGGCACTTGGCCGACGGCAACGGGCGAAGAATCGGCTGGCCTTCGACATCTTCGGCGCGAGGGCGGATCACGAGCGGAGTGTTCATGGTGCATTCCAGGCTGAGCGGGTGATGCCGTCGAGCATAACCCGCTTGCGCAGCCCTTGCCGCTATTGGCTGAACGCGCCTTCGGACAGATGGGTTTCGATGCTGACTTCGGAGGTGGTCATCAGCTTGTGGATCGGGCAGCGATCAGCCACGCGGTGCAGTTCATCGCGCTGGGCGTCGGTGAGTACACCCTTGAGGGTGAGTTTGACGTGCAGTGCGTATTTGCCTTTCTGTTCTTGGCTGTTGTCGCGTTTGACCTCGACACCGACGCCCGTGAGCGGGATGTCTTTCTTCTTGGCGTACAGCTTCAGGGTCAAGGCTTTGCAGGCGCCGAGCGCGGCATCGAAATAGTCGTGGGGTTCTGGTGCGGAGCCTTCACCCCCTGCCGTGGTGGGTACGTCGGCAAAGAGTTCGTGATCGTCGATTTGTACGCTGTGGCGAAAACCTTCGGCAGAGACGGTGTTGACGGTAACAGTCATGGCAAACCTCGCAGGCGACAGGAAAAGTCATTCGATCAAAAAAGACCTTGAAGGTATAGAGCCTGCTTGAGGGAACGCGTTCCGGTTTTTTCAACAGGCGAAAAAAAGCCCCGCGTTTGCGGGGCTTCTCTTATCGAGCCGGCTTAGCTGCCTTTGACCGCTTTACCGTTGACCGTACCGTTCAGGAGCATGATGTTGTACTCCTTGCCGTCGGTCTCGACCTGTTGCAGGCGAACCAGCAAGTAATCCCAATCCTTGGCGAACCACAGAACGGTGATGCGCTTGCTTTGTGTCGGGTCGCGTACGCGCTCGACCTTGATCGCTTCGATCTGGCCAGCCTTGGTGTCGACTTTTTCCGAACCCAGCACGCGGAAGTCATAAGTATCGACTTCGCCATCATCAACCACTTGATAGCTCATGCTTTTCTTGCCGGCGGCTACGTCATGCTGCAGCGCCAGCTGGTAGGTGGATTTGTCGACCATGCCGCGGTTGAGTGGGATCTTGACCGGGTCACCGCGATCGGTGCCAGTGACCATCTTGGTGGTCCAGTCGAAATCCAGGTCGGCTTTCTTGGCTTTGCCCAGGCCGCCACGTTCGAAGTGATACGAATGGGGCAGCAGGGTGTCCTTGTCCAAGGTCAGGGTGCTTTCTTCGGACAGGCTGGCGATCATCATCGACGCCTTGAAGCTGAGCTTCCATTTGCCGTCGCCCAGGCTTTCGAGGCTGCGTTCGGCGGTGCCGCTCATGGGCAACTGTTTCCAGTCGGCGGTGTAGCTGGCGGAGAACGGTTGAAGGTCTGCCGCCTGTGCAAAGGGCAAGGCAAGCAAGGCGCAAGCGAAGAGCAGGGCGCGACGCATAAAATCTCCTAGGGTCGAATCAAGTGGCCGCTGGCCGCGAGTAACTGTCCATCCAGTAAAGCACCTTGTTCGCCGAGGGCTAGACGACCTTCGGCAAACCAGTGCACGGCCAACGGGTAGATCAGGTGTTCCTGAACATGGACCCGCTGCGCCAGACTCTGCGGCGAATCATCTAACTCTACCGGTATTACTGCTTGTACGACCAGTGGTCCGCCATCGAGTTCCTCGGTGACGAAGTGCACAGAGCAGCCATGTTCGGCGTCGCCGGCATCCAGAGCCCGCTGATGAGTGTGTAACCCTTTGTATTTGGGCAGCAGCGAAGGATGGATATTGAGCAGGCGACCCTGATAGTGGCGTACGAACCCGGCGCTGAGAATGCGCATGAAACCGGCCAGTACCACGAGTTTTGGGTTGAAGGCGTCGATCAGTTCGATCAGCGCGGCATCGAAGGCCTCGCGACCTTCGAAAGCCTTGTGATCCAGGGTGCGGGTGTCGATACCCGCATCCTTGGCGCGTTGCAGGCCGTAGGCGTCGGCGCGGTTGGACACCACCGCAGCGATGCGGACCGGGCTGTCGCCGGTCCGCGTGCTGTCGATCAAGGCCTGCAAGTTACTGCCGGTGCCGGAGAGCAGCACCACGACATCACAGGTCTGAGACATCAATGAGCCTTGAGGTTCTTCAGTTCAACCTGGGCTGCGCCTTCGGCAGCGGTGGCGATCTGGCCGATGACCCATGGCTGTTCGCCCGCTTCACGCAGGACGTTCAGAGCAGTTTCAACGTGCTCCTGAGCCACGCAGATGACCATGCCCACGCCGCAGTTCAGCACGCGGTGCATTTCGTTCTCGTCGACGTTGCCTTTCTCTTGCAGCCAGTCGAATACCGCTGGGCGGTTCCAGCTCGCCACGTCAACGATCGCTTGTGCGCCTTTTGGCAGAACGCGCGGGATGTTGTCCAGCAGGCCGCCACCGGTGATGTGGGCCATGGCTTTGACTGCGCCGGTTTCCTTGATCAGCTTGAGCAGCGGCTTCACGTAGATGCGGGTCGGGGCCATCAGCAGGTCGGTCAGCGGCTTGCCGTCGAGCTGGATGTTTTCGATGTCGGCACCGGACACTTCGATGATCTTGCGGATCAGCGAGTAACCGTTGGAGTGCGGGCCGGAAGATGGCAGGGCGAGCAGGGCATCGCCGGCAGCAACCTTGGAGCCGTCGATGATTTCGGCTTTTTCCACGACGCCGACGCAGAAACCGGCCAGGTCGTAGTCTTCGCCTTCGTACATGCCCGGCATTTCAGCGGTTTCGCCGCCAACCAGCGAGCAACCCGACAGTTCGCAGCCAGCACCGATGCCGGTCACCACCTGAGCGGCGGTGTCGACGTTCAGTTTGCCGGTGGCGTAGTAGTCGAGGAAGAACAGCGGCTCGGCGCCGCACACCACCAGATCGTTGACGCACATGGCGACCAGGTCGATGCCGATGGTGTCGTGCTTGTTCAGGTTCAGTGCCAGGCGCAGCTTGGTGCCGACGCCGTCAGTACCGGAAACCAGCACAGGCTGCTTGTAGCCGGCCGGGATTTCGCAGAGGGCGCCGAAACCGCCCAGGCCGCCCATGACTTCCGGGCGCGCAGTGCGCTTGGCGACGCTCTTGATGCGTTCGACCAATGCTTCACCGGCGTCGATGTCTACACCGGCGTCCTTGTAGCTCAGGGAGGGTTGCTTGCTCATGATCCAGGCCTTTAGGGGGGATTTCTGGGTAACGACCGAGTCTAGCGGGACCGCCAAAAAACACGAAGGAGGGAGCCATGCGCGTATTTCAGGGTACCCGGCTGTTGCCGGTCTGCGAAGGCGCGCGATTTTATCAGGCTTGAGCGGCAGCGGCCATCCTCAGGCCGACAGCAGGGCCATTTCAGCTGAAAAAAAACCGTTATTGCCCAGTGTCGTTAGTAACCTGCATGGCTGTATAAAGTATCGCGATTAACCGTCTATCGTTATGACAGTGCGAAAAACTTACCCGGGGCGTGTGAATGTTTTGCGTCGGGCGAGGGTCACAGCCTTGCTCTATCGTCTTCATGCGGTCTGTTTCAGCCGCTCTTGTCGTCAGGAATCTTCCATGCGTTTTTGTAAATTCTTGTTTGTGGGCTGTTTGTCATTGTTCAGCCTTGTGAGTCATGCCGAAACCGTCAAAGGCCTTTATCAGGTGCGTGAACCAGTAAATGGCCAGTCACCCGAGGAGCGTGAACAGGCGACTCAGCGTGCGCTGGACACCTTGGTGCTGCGCCTGACCGGTGACCCCAAGGCTGCGCAAAACCCGGGGCTGGCGACGGTTCGCAAAGATCCGCAACAAATCATCAGCCAGTACGGCTTTGAAGCCGGGCCGCCGGACGTGCTGAAAGTCGATTTCGATCCGGGTACGACTGAGCAGGCTCTGCGCCGGGCGGGGCTGGCGATGTGGGGTGCCAATCGGCCGTCGATTCTGGCCTGGTGGTTGAATGACTCCACAGAAGGTTCGAGCCTGGTAGGTGACGGCCAGGCCAGCGCCGCGCCGCTGCGTCGGGCCGCCCAGCATCGTGGGTTGCCGCTGCGCTTGCCGCTGGCGGACCTGAATGAGCAGATCGTCGCCACGGCACCCAATCTGGAAGGCACTGACCCAGCACCGTTGCAAGGTGCTTCGGAGCGCTACAACGCCGATGCCTTGCTGGCGGTGCACGCGCATGAGGAAGGTGGGCAGTGGCAGGCCAATTGGCGGCTGTGGCTGGGTGATCAAAAGGAGGCCGGCACCGTACAGGGGGTCGATCAGGCAGCATTGGCCGATGCGGTGATGTTGGCGGTCAATCAGCGCCTGGCACCACGATTCGTTGCCAAACCTGGTGCTTCGGGTCAGCAATTAATGGAAGTACAGGGCATGAACCTTGAGCGATATGCGGCGCTTGGGCGGTTGCTTGAGCCCTTCGGCGGGCGTCTGCAAAGTGTCGATGGCGAGCGGATTCTTTACCGGGTCAACGGTAGCGCCGATCAGTTGAGAGCGCAGATGTCGCTGGCAAAACTGCAGGAAATGCCGGTCGAGCAAGCACCCGCGCCAGTGGCTCCTGTCCAGCCTGTTGCCCAAGGTTCGGCGCCCGCCGTAGCGCCAGTCGCCGCTCCTGTACCGCAGTTGCGTTTTCGTTGGTAAGTCTTTCGTTCCTTATATAGAAGCAGGAGTGGTACATGGCCGATTCTCGGCGTTGGTTCTGGCTGGGTGGGGTGGTCCTGCTTTGCGTGTTTGTCTGGTTGTTGCATCCGATTCTGACGCCTTTTCTGGTGGCGCTACTGTTGGCCTATCTGTTCGATCCGCTGGTAGACCGCCTGGAAAAGGCCGGTCTGTCGCGGACTTGGGGCGTGGTGACGGTGTTTGCCGTGTTCACGCTGATTTTTACTGCGCTGCTATTGGTGCTGGTGCCGATGCTCGTCAAGCAGTTGTTCCGGTTGTATGAACTGGCGCCGCAAATGCTTGATTGGTTGCAGCACACGGCATTGCCTTGGGCGCAGTCCAAATTCGGGTTGTCGGACGGATTCTGGAAGTTCGACAAACTCAAGGCCGCGATCAGTGAACACATGGGCCAAACCACGGACATCGTCGGCGTGGTATTGAGCCAGGCGACGGCTTCGGGCCTGGCGTTGATAGGCTTGATGGCGAATCTGGTGCTGATCCCGGTGGTGAGTTTTTACCTGCTGCGGGATTGGGACGTGATGATGGTCAAAATCCGCAATCTATTACCTCGTGATCGCGAGGAGCGTGCGGTCTCCCTGGCAGGCGAATGCCACGAAGTACTCGGCGCGTTCGTTCGCGGGCAGTTGATGGTGATGGTCGCATTGGGCGTGATTTACGCAGCGGGGCTGATGCTGGTCGGTCTGGAGCTGGGGCTGTTGATCGGTATGATTGCCGGTCTGGCGGCAATTGTGCCGTACATGGGATTCATCATCGGCATCGGCGCGGCATTGATCGCCGGCCTGTTTCAGTTTGGCGGTGATTTGTATCCCATGCTGGGTATCGTGGCGGTGTTCATGGTCGGTCAGGCGCTGGAGGGCATGGTGCTGACGCCGTTGCTGGTCGGCGACCGGATCGGGTTGCACCCGGTCGCGGTAATTTTCGCGATTCTGGCTGGCGGGGAGTTGTTCGGCTTTACCGGTGTGCTGCTGGCGCTACCCGTGGCCGCAGTGATCATGGTGCTGGTGCGTCATGTCCATGATTTGTATAAAGACTCTGATATCTACGCCAGTGGCGAGGGACCGTAGCGACATGATGAGTGGGTGGCGGTCGCACTGACCGCCAAACAAACGGTCATAAAACCGTAGCGTTAACGCAAACCTTTGATTTTGCTTGTGGTCTGTCGCATTGTGCGACCAGCGCCACGGGTATAAACTTCGCAAACTTTACACAGAGGCCACTAACGGTTCCTTTGGAACTGTTCAGTCAGCATGAAACCGATTCAGCTGCCCCTAGGTGTGCGTCTGCGTGACGACGCCACCTTTATCAATTACTACCCAGGCGCCAACGCCGCTGCACTCGGCTATGTCGAGCGGCTTTGCGAAGCCGACGCCGGCTGGACCGAAAGCCTGATCTACCTTTGGGGCAAGGATGGGGTAGGGCGTACGCACCTGTTGCAAGCGGCCTGTCTGCGCTTCGAGCAGATGGGGGAGCCGGCGGTGTATCTGCCGCTGGCCGAACTGCTGGATCGTGGTATAGAAATTCTCGACAACCTCGAACAGTACGAACTGGTCTGTCTGGATGACCTGCAGGCGGTCGCCGGCAAGGCGGACTGGGAAGAGGCGCTGTTCCATCTGTTCAATCGCTTGCGTGACAGTGGTCGACGCCTGCTGATTGCCGCATCGACCTCTCCCCGAGAGTTGCCGGTGAAACTGGCGGATCTCAAATCCCGACTCACCTTGGCGCTGATCTTTCAGATGCGTCCGCTTTCCGATGAAGACAAGTTGCGCGCGTTGCAATTGCGCGCATCCCGTCGTGGTCTTCACCTGACTGACGAAGTGGGGCATTTCATTCTGACGCGGGGCACCCGCAGCATGAGTGCGCTGTTCGAGCTGCTTGAACGTCTCGATCAGGCCTCTCTTCAGGCTCAACGCAAGCTGACGATCCCGTTTTTGAAAGAAACCCTGGGCTGGTAAAACCCGCTGAAACTGAGAGGTTTAGCGGGTTTGGCATATTTCAGGCGCCAAAAAAATCCGCTTTCCTGTCGAGTGACAGGCAGCGTGAATGTTCAAAATGGGCTTAAGCGCTTAGATGTTAACGAGAAACCGAGAAGTCACATAAAGATCGATTGAATTTGCAAATGAGGTTGATAGCGGGCATAGTCTCGGCTTCTTTACAACTATCAGCCACGGTCGTGCCCATGCTAAATCGCTTCGCACCCCTCGTGCCTCTCGCACTCGTTACCCTGTTGTTCGGTTGCGCTGCTCACACACCAGTGACTCAGCAAGCATCGCAACAGCAGGTCAAGAACTCCGCTACAGCCCAGTCTTCTTCTCTTTATCAGGAAGCGCTGGAGCAAGAAGAACAGGCGAACGAAAAAGAACTCGCCGATTTCGCCGGCGGCAAGTCGTATCAATTGCCGGTTCTGGCCGACAGCATCCTTGAACGTGGCATGTCCCTGATCGGTACCCGTTACCGTTTCGGCGGCACCTCTGAAGCCGGTTTCGATTGCAGTGGCTTCATCGGTTACCTGTTCCGCGAAGAAGCGGGCATGAACCTGCCTCGTTCCACTCGCGAAATGATCAACGTTGACGCCCCTCTGGTCTCGCGCAGCAAGCTTGAGCCGGGCGACCTGTTGTTCTTCGCAACCAACGGCCGTCGCGGTCGCGTCAGTCATGCCGGGATCTACCTCGGCGACAACCAGTTCATCCATTCCAGCAGCCGTCGTAGCGGTGGCGTGCGGATCGATAGCCTGGGCGACAGCTACTGGAGCAAGACCTTCATCGAAGCCAAACGTGCTCTGGCAATGGCGCCAAACGCGTCGCCAATCGTGACTGCTCGCAAATAAGCGGACAATTTGTAAGGTGAACTTAAAGTCTTACTTGAAGTTTGCCGGATAGCCGCTAGAATTCTGATCTATTAATGATGGCAAACCGCCTGCGTCACACGCAGGCGGTTTTCTTTTCTGCGCTCCGAGCAGAAAAAAGCCGCAGCCAGATCAGGATGTTCTGCTTATGACGATGTCGGCCCGCCTCGCAATCATGTTCCTCGCAGCGCTGCTCAGCGCCTGTGCCAGCCGTACGCCGCCTCCTGCGCCGGTGGTTCGCGCTCCCATCGTTTTCGGTCCATCCCAAGCGTTTTCGCCCGAAGCGGAAGACGTACTGTTTCGCGCCCTTGGTCTCGTAGGCACGCCTTATCGTTGGGGTGGCAATACACCGGATTCGGGTTTTGATTGCAGTGGTCTGATCGGTTATGTGTACCGTGACGTTACCGGTATTTCCTTGCCGCGCACCACCCGCGAGATGATCACGATGCAAGCGGCCAACGTCGGCAAGGAAGGTCTGCAATCGGGTGACCTGATCTTCTTCGCCACCAATGGCGCTTCCCAGGTCAATCATGCCGGGATTTATGTCGGCGAGGGACGCTTCGTCCATGCACCCGCCACCGGCGGCACCGTGAAGCTCGACAGCTTGTCCAAGAACTATTGGCAGAAAGCCTATCTCAGCGCCAAGCGCGTTCTGCAACCGGAGCATCTGGCGCGCAATCGATAATCGCCAGAGGTTGTGGTCATGACCGCTCGCACGCTCAATCTCGATGATGCGTTGTATCAATACCTGCTCGACGTCTCTTTGCGCGAAACGCCGCTGCTCAAGCGCCTGCGCGATGAAACCCAGGCACTGCCCATGGCGCGCTGGCAAGTGGCGCCGGAGCAAGGGCAGTTTCTCGCACTGCTGGTGAAACTCACCGGCGCCAGGCGTGTGCTGGAAATCGGCACCTTCACCGGTTACAGCGCCCTGTGCATGGCGATGGCATTGCCGGATGACGGTTCACTGATCTGTTGCGACGTTCCGGGTGATTACAATGCCACCGCCCGCCGTTACTGGCTCGAGGCAGGGCTGGCCGGGCGAATCGACCTGCGTCTGGCGCCTGCGCTGGAGACGCTTGGCAAGCTGGACCAACCAGGTCAATTCGATCTGATTTTCATCGATGCCGACAAGGCCAACTATCCCGCCTACCTGGAGCATGCGCTGCGTCTGTTGCGGGTCGGTGGGCTGGCGGTGTTCGATAACACCCTGTGGAGTGGCCGGGTTCTTGAGGCAAATCCCGAGAGCAAAGACACCCGTGCGATCCAGGCGCTTAATCGAGCGTTGAAAGATGACGCGAGAGTGGATCTGTCCCTGTTGCCGATAGGCGATGGATTGACGCTCTGCCGCAAACGGTAGTCATCAGCAGGCTGCGATCTTTTGCTGTCTATTTTACAGCCGACACCCGCCACACCTTGTTCCCTACATCGTCGGCCACCAGCAAATTCCCCTGCTGATCAATCACCACACCCACTGGTCGCCCCATGGCTTTTTCTTCGTCATTGAGGAATCCGGTCAGTACATCAATCGGCTGCCCGCTCGGTTTGCCTCCGTTGAACGGCACGAAAATCACTTTGTAACCACTGTGCGGCTTGCGATTCCATGAGCCGTGTTGACCAATGAATGCACCTTGGGTGAACGGTGCTGGCAGTTTGCTGTTTTCGGCAAACGACAGGCCCAGTGAGGCCGTGTGTGGGCCGACGGCATAGTCCGGCTTGAGGGACTTGGCGACAAGATCTGGATTTTGCGGCTCGACGCGAACATCGACGTGCTGGCCGTAATAGCTGAACGGCCAGCCGTAGAAGGCGCCATCCTGCACCGAGGTGATGTAATCGGGCACCAGGTCGCTGCCGATGTCATCGCGCTCGTTGACGGCGGTCCATAGGGCGCCACTTTGCGGTTCCCAGGCCAGGCCATTGGGGTTGCGCAAGCCTGAAGCGAAAATCCGCTGGTTGCCGGTGGTGCGATCCACTTCCCAGATCGCGGCGCGACCTTCCTCTTTATCCATGCCGTTTTCGGCGACGTTGCTGTTGGAGCCCACGGTGACGTAGAGCTTGCGGCCATCCTTGCTGGCGATGACATTTTTGGTCCAGTGGTGATTCAACGGGCCTCCCGGCAAGTCGACCACTTTGATCGGTGGCGACTTGATTTCGGTATCGCCATGCTCATAGTGAAAGCGCAGCAGGCGGTCCGTGTCGGCCACGTAGAAGTCATTGCCGACCAGTGTCATACCGAACGGTGAATTGAGGTTCTCCAGAAACACGCTGCGGGTTTCGGCGATACCGTCGTGATCCTTGTCCCTCAGCAAGGTGATGCGGTTCGCGCTCGGCACGCCGGCCCCGGCGCGGCCCATCACTTTCTTGGTGATCCAGCCCTTGATGCCACTGCCATCATCGGGTTTGGCCGGGGCGTTGGTTTCGGCCACCAACACGTCGCCGTTTGGCAGTACATAGAGCCAGCGCGGGTGATCAAGGTCTTCGGCAAAAGCCGTCACTTGAGTGCCTGCGGCGGCAATGGGTTTCACGCCCGCAGGCCAGCCGATGGCGGGTGCGATGTTGACTGTCGGGATCAGGGTTTTACTGGGTTCGGGCAGTTGGGGAGATGGGCCGGTGCCGTCGGAGACTTGCAGGCTGGAGGTCTCGCCACAGGCGACGAGCCCTCCAGTGAGGGCGATAACGAAAACGAACGGGGCTGTGCGCATACTGATCTTCCCTATGAATGCCTTGTTCTCATCATAGAGAAGTGTTGCCTTTTGATGGTTCAACCTTCAGCCGTGCGCTTCCTTCAAAAGCACGGCAATACCGGGATGATAGTGGCCGGCTTCGTTGCGCAATTTGCGATAGGCGTAAGGGAAATACCAGGCAACGGCGCAGGTGTTTATTTTTTGCAGGTCATCGACCATGTCCTGGAGCTCTTCTGGCGTAGCACCTTGCTGGGCTTTTTGCGGTGCAGCGAACAGGCAGCCGAGTCTCAGGTCGCTGGCGTGGCTCACGCGTTTGGCGTCGCTGGTGATGTCGAGCAACGCCTGGGTCAGATCGAGACTGTTGACCCGCGGCCAGCGCTGGGTCGCCTGGAAATAGGCACGGGTTTCGGGCGAGGCAAGCAGCAGATCGGCGCGACTGTTGCGCTCGCCGTCTTCGGTTTGCTTGCGCGTTTGCGTGTGTTGCAGCGTGACCATTTCGGCCATCCAGGCGGCGGCTGAAAGCAGTCCCAGATTGGCTTTTTCGTCGTGCCAGTAGGGCGCGTCACCGTCGCCGCGCACGGCATTGTAGCGGTCAATACAGTCGAACCAGCGTTCCAGTACCGGGCGCAGGAATTCCAGTTTTGGATTGCTGATGATCATGCCTTGCATGGGGCTCACCCTTGTTATTGTGTTGTGGGTTTGTGGCTATTTGATATCACTGCTGGGGGCGAGGCACAAGATTGGCGTCAGAATATTGAGCGCCAGTCGATATTCCCATCCGACGTCCCGGCTTTAATTGACGCTCCACCCCCAACCCTCTAACCTTCGCGGCTTGTTTCAGGTGCTCTGTGGCTTGGGTCGACAGAGTGAAACAGGGAAGCCGGTGAATGAGCTCTTCAAACTGTTGAAGGTCATGATCCCGGCGCTGCCCCCGCAACGGTAAATGAGTGAAGACTGAGCTTTGAGCCACTGTATCGAGGGTCGATATGGGAAGGCGCGCAGTCGGGTGCAAACCGCTCATGAGCCCGGAGACCGGCCTGATTCATTCAACGGCATCACGGTGGGCGATGCCAGGCTTGTTGCCTTCTTTTTTTGTGCCTGCCCGCCGTTATTCCCGCCTCAACGGAGAGCTTCCCCATGACTGACACCCCCGATCGTGACGAACGCCACCTGGCGCGCATGCAGCGCAAAAAAGCGGTGATCGACGAACGCATCGCCAATTCCCCGAATGAATGCGGCCTGTTGCTGGTGCTGACCGGTAACGGCAAAGGCAAGAGCAGTTCGGCGTTCGGCATGCTCGCGCGCGCCATGGGCCACGGCATGCAATGCGGTGTGGTGCAGTTCATCAAGGGGCGTAACAGCACGGGCGAAGAGTTGTTCTTCCGCCGTTTCCCGGAGCAAGTGCGTTTCCATGTGATGGGCGAGGGCTTTACCTGGGAAACCCAGGATCGCCAGCGCGACATCGCCGCCGCCGAAGCGGCCTGGGAAGTGTCCCGCGAACTGCTGCGCGATCCGTCCGTCGGCCTGGTGGTGCTAGATGAATTGAACATCGCCCTCAAGCACGGTTACCTCGATCTCGATCAGGTGCTCAGCGATTTGCAGGCGCGACCGCCGATGCAGCATGTGATCGTCACGGGCCGCGCCGCCAAGCCGGAAATGATCGAGATGGCCGACACCGCCACCGAAATGGGCATGCTCAAGCACGCCTTCCAGGCCGGCATCAAAGCGCAGAAAGGCGTCGAGCTGTGAATCAACCACGTCATTGCCCGGCGGTACTGATCGCCGCGCCGGCCTCCGGTCAGGGCAAGACCACCGTCACCGCCGCGCTCGCCCGTTTGCATCGCAACCAGGGGCGCAAGGTTCGCGTGTTCAAATGCGGGCCAGACTTTCTCGACCCGATGATTCTCGAGCGTGCCAGTGGTGCGCCGGTGTATCAACTGGACATGTGGATGGTGGGCGAGCAGGAAAGTCGCCGTCTGTTGTGGGAAGCCGCTGGCGAAGCCGACCTGATCCTGATCGAAGGCGTCATGGGTTTATTCGACGGAACGCCGTCCAGCGCTGACCTGGCGCGGCACTTCGGTGTGCCGGTGTTGGGCGTCATTGACGGCACCGCCATGGCCCAGACCTTCGGCGCACTGGCGCTGGGGCTGGCGCGCTATCAGCCGGACTTGCCGTTTGCCGGTGTGCTGGCCAACCGCGTCGGTACGTTGCGCCATGCGCAGTTGCTCGAAGGCAGCCTGACCGAGGGACTGCGTTGGTACGGCGCCTTGTCCCGGGAAACCGGAATCGAATTGCCGAGTCGGCACCTCGGCCTGGTGCAGGCCAGTGAATTGAACGATCTCGATGTGCGTCTCGATGCCGCCGCCGATGCCTTGGCCAGCAGTTGCGAGGTGGCGCTGCCGCCCGCAGTGGCGTTCGCGGCGCCGGATGTGATTGACGTCGAACCGTTGCTGGCCGGTGTGCGTATCGCCGTGGCCCGGGACGAAGCTTTTGCGTTCACCTACGGCGCGAGCCTGGACCTGTTGCGGGCGATGGGCGCCGAGTTGTCATTCTTCTCGCCGATCCGCGATAGCGTGTTGCCGGAGGTAGACAGTCTCTATCTGCCGGGCGGTTATCCGGAATTGCACCATGTTGCGCTGTCGAAAAACACCGCGATGCTTGACGCGATCCGTGCACACCACGGGGCAGGCAAGCCATTGCTCGCCGAGTGTGGCGGCATGCTTTATCTGCTCGATTCGTTGACCGATGTCGACGGTGTTCGCGCCGAACTGGTTGGCTTGCTGGCCGGTGATGCGGTGATGCAAAAACGCCTGGCCGCGCTGGCGTTGCAAGCGGTCGAGCTGCCGGAAGGGTCGTTGCGCGGACACACGTATCATCACTCGCTGACCACCACTGAGCTGACGCCGATTGCCCGGGGCTTGAGCCCTAACGGCGGGCGAGGGGCCGAGGCGGTTTATCGTGAGGGGCGGATGACTGCTTCTTATGTGCACTTTTATTTTCCGTCCAATCCCTCAGCGATTGCCGCGCTTTTTGCGCCCGACCTTCAGGACGCCTTCGCTGGCAAGCCAGCTCCTACAAGGGACCACCTCAATCCTGTAGGAACTGGCTTGCCAGCGAAGCGGTCATGACTGACAACACCTTCTCCGAAACCGAGCGCGCAGCGGTCTACCGCGCCATCGCCGAACGTCGCGACATGCGTCACTTCAGCGGTGGCACGGTCGAGCCAGAACTGCTCCGACGTCTGCTCGAAGCCGCGCATCAGGCGCCCAGCGTGGGGCTGATGCAGCCGTGGCGCTTTATCCGTATCAGCGATCGGGCCTTGCGCGGACAGATTCAGCAACTGGTGGAAGAAGAGCGCATCCGCACCGCCGAAGCCCTCGGTGAGCGCAGCGACGAGTTCATGAAACTCAAGGTCGAAGGCATCAACGATTGTGCCGAGGTGCTGGTCGCCGCGCTGACGGAGGATCGAGAGCGCCATGTTTTCGGTCGGCGCACGTTGCCGGAAATGGACATGGCTTCGTTGTCCTGCGCGATCCAGAACCTGTGGCTGGCATCCCGCGCCGAAGGACTGGGCATGGGTTGGGTGTCGCTGTTCGAGCCACAAGCCCTGGCGGATTTGTTGCAGTTGCCGGCGGGTGCGAAGCCGCTGGCGGTGCTGTGCCTGGGGCCGGTCGAGGCATTTTATCCGGCGCCGATGCTGGTGCTCGAAGGCTGGGCGCAGGCGCGTCCGCTGAGTGAACTGTTGTATGAAAATTATTGGGGAGTGAGTCAATGAGTGTGGCGTTGTTGAGTGTCGCCGCGGTTGCGCTGGATGCGCTGCTGGGTGAACCCAAGCGCTGGCATCCGCTGGTGGCGTTCGGCCGTTTTGCCGACCGCATCGAACAACGTTTCAACGGTGAAGGTCGCGGCTGGCGCAGCCATGGCGTCACGGCGTGGGTGATCGCCGTGTTGCCGCTGACCTTGTTGGCGACTGCATTTTCCTGGGCGCCTTATGTCGGCTGGATCGTCGAGATTCTCGCGCTGTATTGCGCACTCGGCATGCGCAGCCTCGGTGAACATGTCGAGCCCGTGGCCAAGGCGCTGCGCAGTGATGATCTTGAGGAAGCCCGCAAACGCGTGGGCTATCTGGTCAGCCGCCAGACCAGCGATCTGGATAAAACCGCAGTCGCCCGCGCCGCCACCGAATCGGTACTGGAGAACGGTAGCGACGCGGTGTTCGCAGCGCTGTTCTGGTTTGCCGTGGCCGGTGCTCCCGGCGTGGTGCTCTACCGTTTGAGCAACACGCTGGATGCGATGTGGGGCTATCGTAATGAACGCTTTGAGCGTTTTGGCTGGGCGGCGGCGAAGATCGACGATGTGCTTAATTACATTCCCGCAAGGTTGGTGGCATTGACCTACGCGTTGCTGGGCAAAACCCGGCTGGCGCTGAAGTGCTGGCGCCTTCAGGGCTCGACCTGGGACAGCCCGAATGCCGGTCCGGTGATGGCGGCAGGGGCAGGAGCGCTGGGTGTCGAGTTGGGCGGGGCGGCGATTTATCACGGTGAACTGCATCAGCGTCCTCAACTGGGCGAAGGCCCGCCAGCGGACGCCGACTCCATCGACCGAGGCTGGCAATTGGTCCAGCGCGGGGTATGGTTATGGTTGCTGATTCTCTGCATTGGGGCCGAATTTTATGCTTGAGCACGGTGGAAGATTGCGCAAGGCCGCGCTCGAATATTGCATAGAGGAAGGTGAGTGGCTGGACCTGTCGACCGGTCTGGCGCCTTGGCCGTTTCCGGTGCCGGAGATTCCAATGCGGGCCTGGGCGCGGCTGCCGGAAGCCGACGACGGTCTGGAGCACGCTGCCTGTGATTACTACGGCACATTGCAGGCATTGCCAGTGGCCGGGTCGCAAATGGCCATCCAGCTGCTGCCGCGTTTGCGTCGCGCAGGCAAAGTCGGCGTGCTGTCACCGTGTTATGCCGAACATGCCGAAGCGTGGCGTCGCAACGGCTACATCGTGCGCGAAGTGGTGGAACAGGAAGTCGACTTCTTTATCGACAGTTTCGACGTGCTGGTGGTGGTCAATCCAAACAATCCCACGGGGTTGAACCTGACGCCTGATCGCTTGCTCGACTGGCACGCGCGGCTGGCCCAGCGCGGTGGCTGGCTGGTAGTGGATGAGGCGTTCATGGACAACACACCGCAGCTGAGCCTCGCGCCGTTTGCCCATCAGGTCGGATTGATCGTGCTGCGTTCCTTCGGCAAGTTTTTCGGTCTGGCCGGGGTGCGATTGGGTTTCGTCCTGGCGGAGCGCAAGTTGCTCAAATTGCTCGCCGAACAAGTAGGGCCGTGGGCGGTGAGCGGGCCGACGCGAACAATAGGGCAGGCATGTTTGCGTGATACCGAAGGCCATGCGCGCCAGCGGGCACGCGCCGAAGTGGCCAGTGAGCGCCTGGCCTCGCTGCTGAAGCAACACGGATTCAACCCTCAGGGCGGCTGCGCCTTGTTCCAGTGGCTGATCACTGATCGTGCCGAAGTCCTTTATGAATTCATGGCCCGGCGCGGCATTCTGCTGCGTCTGTTCACACACAACAGCAGCCTGCGTTTCGGCTTGCCGGGCGCCGAAGCCGATTTCGCACGCCTGGCCGCTGCATTCGAAGCTTTCGCCAAGGAAAACCCATGACGACGTTGATGGTGCAGGGCACCACCTCGGACGCCGGTAAAAGTACGTTGGTAACCGCGCTGTGCCGCTGGGTCACCCGTCAAGGTGTCAGCGTGGTGCCGTTCAAACCGCAGAACATGGCACTCAACAGTGCGGTGACCGCCGACGGTGGCGAGATCGGTCGTGCGCAGGCGGTGCAGGCCCAGGCGGCTAATCTTGAGCCACACACCGACATGAACCCCGTGCTGCTCAAGCCGAACAGCGACACCGGCGCGCAGGTGATCATTCATGGTCGCGCCGTCACAAGCATGAATGCCGTCGCCTATCACGACTACAAAACCATCGCCATGCAAGCGGTGCTGGCGTCCCACGAACGGTTGAGCGCGGCGTATCCGGTGGTGATGGTCGAAGGCGCGGGCTCCCCGGCCGAGATCAATCTGCGGGCCGGCGACATCGCCAATATGGGCTTTGCCGAAGCGGTGGATTGCCCGGTGCTGCTGATTGCCGACATCAATCGCGGCGGGGTCTTCGCGCATCTGGTGGGCACGCTGGAACTGCTGTCACCGAGCGAACAGGCGCGCATCAAAGGCTTCATCATCAACCGTTTTCGTGGCGACATTGCCCTGTTGCAACCGGGGCTCGACTGGCTGGAAGAGCGGACCGGAAAACCGGTGATTGGCGTCCTGCCCTACGTGATGGACCTGCACCTGGAAGCCGAGGACGGCATCGATCAGCGCCAGACCGACAAGGCTGAGCAAGTGCTGAAAGTGGTGGTGCCGGTACTGCCGCGCATCAGCAATCACACCGATTTCGATCCCTTGCGTCTGCATCCGCAAGTCGATCTGCAATTCATCGGCCCGGGCCAGGCGATGCCACCGGCCGACCTGATCATCCTTCCCGGTTCGAAAAGTGTGCGCAGCGATTTGGCGTTTCTGCGTGCCAATGGCTGGGAAAGTGCCATCGCCCGGCATCTGCGTTACGGCGGCAAGGTCTTGGGGATTTGCGGCGGTCTGCAAATGCTCGGTGAGCACGTGCACGACCCACTGGGGCTCGAAGGCGCCCCGGGTTCCAGCGCAGGCTTGGGATTGCTGGCGTTCGAAACCGTGCTCGAAGAGCACAAGCAACTACGCAATGTGCGTGGTCGTCTGGCGTTGGAAGATGCGCCGGTGACGGGTTATGAAATTCATGCAGGCGTGACCACCGGCCCCGCGCTGGAAAATGCGGCGGTGTTGCTGGATGACGGTCGTTGCGACGGTGCGCAAAGTATCGACGGGCAGGTTTTCGGCACTTATCTGCACGGCCTGTTCGAGTCGCCGGCAGCGTGCAGCGCACTGTTGCGTTGGGCGGGTTTGCAGGATGTGCAGGAGGTGGATTACCACGGCTTGCGTGAGCGGGATATCGAGCGGCTGGCGGACCTGGTGGAGACGCATCTGGATACCGAATTACTGCGTCGGCTCTGCGGGATTTGAGATGCCTTTCAAGGCCTCATCGCGGGTAAGCCCGCTCCCGCAGAGAACACCACATAACCCTGTGGGAGCGAGCCTGCTCGCGATGACTGAAGTCGCCTCAACGAAGATTCTAGGAAAAAAACCATGCTCCAACTGATCCTCGGCGGCGCTCGCTCCGGCAAGAGTCGCCTGGCCGAAAAACTCGCCACCGACAGCGCGCTGGCCGTGACCTACATCGCCACCAGCCAACCGCTGGACGGGGAAATGAGCGATCGCGTGGCCCATCACCGCGCCCGTCGTCCCGTCGAATGGGCGTTGATCGAAGAACCGCTGGAACTGGCGCGGGTGCTGCGTGAGAACGCGAGCGCCGAGCGTTGCCTGCTGGTGGATTGCCTGACCTTGTGGCTGACCAATCTGCTGATGCAGGACGATGCCGAGCGTTTAGGCGCCGAGCGTGAGTCCTTGCTGGACTGCCTGGCATCGTTGCGGGGGGAAATCATTTTTGTCAGCAACGAGACCGGGATGGGCGTCGTGCCACTGGGCGAATTGACTCGCCGTTATGTCGATGAAGCCGGTTGGCTGCATCAAGCCCTGGCCGAGCGCTGTGACCGCGTCATCCTCACCGTCGCCGGCCTGCCCCTGACTTTGAAAGGAACTGCGTTATGACCCACGCCTGGTGGCTGAACCCTTGCAAACCTGTCGATGCGCAAGCACTCGAGCAGGCGCAAGCACGACAGCAGCAACTGACCAAACCGGCCGGTTCCCTCGGTCAACTGGAGTCGGTGGCGATACAGCTGGCGGGTCTGCAGGGGCAGGTCAAGCCGAGTCTGGATCAACTGTGGATCGCGATTTTTGCCGGTGATCATGGCGTGGTCGCCGAAGGGGTTTCGGCGTTCCCTCAGGAAGTCACCGGGCAGATGCTGCACAACTTTGTCAGTGGTGGCGCGGCGATCAGCGTATTGGCGCGGCAGTTGGGCGCTTCCCTCGAAGTGGTCGATCTCGGCACGATTACGCTATCACTCAGTCTGCCGGGTGTGCGGCACCTGAACATCGGTCCTGGCACGGCGAATTTCGTCCAGGGTCCGGCGATGACCGTGGCTCAGGGCGAACTCGCCTTGCAGGCCGGTCGCGACAGTGCGCAACGGGCCAAAGCGGTAGGCACACAACTGTTTATCGGCGGTGAAATGGGCATC
This sequence comes from Pseudomonas sp. C32, assembly GCF_030417915.1. Taxonomy (NCBI): domain Bacteria; kingdom Pseudomonadati; phylum Pseudomonadota; class Gammaproteobacteria; order Pseudomonadales; family Pseudomonadaceae; genus Pseudomonas; species Pseudomonas sp. C32. The sequence continues at coordinate 198,366 of NZ_JAUHUK010000008.1, forward strand.
GGCAACACCACCGCCGCCAGTGCGTTGGCGTGTGCATTGCTCGATTGCGCGGTGGCGCATTTGACCGGGCCGGGAACCGGACTGAATGCCGCCGGTGTCAGCCACAAGGCGCTGGTCATCGAGCGCGCCTTGGCGATACACGGGGCGCAGCGGGGCGATGCGTTGCAGACGCTGTTCAATCTGGGCGGTTTTGAGATTGCCGCGTTGGTGGGCGCTTATCTGGCTTGTGCCCAGGAAGGAATCGCGGTGCTGGTGGACGGCTTCATTTGCAGCGTCGCGGCGCTGGTCGCGGTGCGCTTGAACCCGCAGTGTCGCCCATGGCTGTTGTTCGGTCATCGCGGCGCCGAGCCGGGTCATCGGCATGTACTGGAAACCCTGCACGCTGAACCGCTGCTCGACCTCGGCCTGCGTCTGGGTGAGGGCAGTGGGGCCGCGCTGGCAGTTCCGTTGTTGCGTCTGGCATGCGACCTCCACGGGCAGATGGCGACCTTCGCCGAAGCGGCTGTGGCGGATCGTCCGGTATGACCCTGCGCCTGGATCTGTTGCGTCACGGTGAAACCGAACTGGGCGGTGGCCTGCGCGGCAGCCTCGACGATGCGCTGACCGACAAGGGCTGGGCGCAGATGCGTGCGGCAGTGGTCGAGCAACGACCCTGGGATCGCCTGGTCAGTTCGCCGTTGCAGCGTTGTGCGCGATTCGCGCAAGAACTCGGTGCGCAACTGTCTGTGCCCGTGAGCCTGGACAAAGACCTGCAAGAGCTGCATTTCGGTGACTGGGAAGGGCAAAGCGCTGCGGTGTTGATGGAAACCGATGCAGAGGGTCTGGGCCGGTTCTGGGCCGATCCTTATGCGTTTACGCCGCCTCAAGGTGAGCCGGTCGCGGATTTTTCCAGGCGAGTGCTGACGGCGGTGGCGCGGCTACAGGTTTCATACGCTGGCGAGCGCTTGTTGCTGATCAGTCATGGCGGCGTCATGCGTTTGTTGCTGGCCCAGGCGCGTGGCTTGCCGCGTGAGCAACTGCTCAACGTTGAGGTCGGGCATGGTGCGTTGTTCTCGCTGACGGTGACGTCCGGTGGCGTGTTAAGGGAAGTCGTCTGACCATGTTGCCATTCTGGATCGCCCTGCAATTCCTCAGCAGCCTGCCGATTCGTTTGCCGGGCATGCCTGAGCCTCAGGCGTTGGGACGGTCATTGCTGTTTTACCCGCTGGTGGGGTTGTTGTTCGGTGCGATTCTTTGGGCGCTGAACGGGTTGCTGCTCGGAACGCCGCTGTTGCTGCATGCGGCGCTGTTGCTCACCGTTTGGGTCTTGCTCAGTGGTGCACTGCATCTGGATGGTCTAGCAGATAGCGCCGATGCCTGGCTCGGTGGTTTCGGCGACCGCGAGCGCACCTTGACCATCATGAAAGACCCCCGCAGCGGGCCGATTGCGGTCGTCACGTTGGTGTTGGTGTTGCTGCTCAAGTTCGCGGCGCTGCTGGCATTGATCGAACAGCAACAGGCGCTGGCGTTGCTGATTGTTCCATTGATCGGTCGCAGTGCGTTGCTGGGCATATTTCTGACGACGCCTTACGTGCGGCCTGGTGGTCTGGGGCAAGCGTTGGCTGATCATCTTCCGCGCTCTGCGGGCAAGCGGGTTTTGGCACTCAGCGCGGTGGTCTGCGTGTTGATCGCCGGGTTGAACGGCGTGGTGGCGGTGGTGCTGGCGACGTTGGGTTTTGTCTGGTTGCGTCAGGTGATGCTGCGGCGCCTGGGCGGGACGACCGGTGACACAGCGGGCGCAATGCTGGAGTTGCTGGAAGTTGCAGTGCTGGCAGGCTTGGCGCTGGTCTGATTGCGATCAACTATAGGAGCGAGCTTGCTCGCGATGGCGATCGACCAAGCTCCACCCCAGTCACAGAAAAGAATCCATGTAACTTGATTTAACCGACTCGCGGGTATATACACGCACTATGCTCGATTCCCAATGTTTATGCATCAACCTGCGTCGCGCCGCCCGTGGCGTCAGCAGGCACTACGACGGCGCTCTCGACGGCTTCGGGATCAACGTTGCGCAGTATTCTTTGCTGTGCAATCTGCAACGCCTGAATCAGCCGAGTATCTCCGTGCTGGCCGAAGCGATGGGCCTCGATCGCAGCACCCTGGGACGCAATTTGCGCGTGCTGGAGGGCGAAGGCCTGGTTACGCTGGTCGAGGGTGAGGACATGCGCAATCGCATCGTTCTGCTCACCGACACAGGCGCCGAGCGCCTGAAAGCGGCCTTGCCGGCCTGGGAGGCGGCGCAACAGCGGTTGATTGATCGCCTGGGTGCCGAGAAACGGGAAATCTTGCTGAAACTGCTGGATGAACTGGCGTGATGCCGGTTTTTCCGACCTCAAGCGGGTATATACCCGCTACCGGAGAATAAGATGACATCGATGTGGCGTACGTGCGGTTGGGTTTTGTTGGGGAGTGCGCTGATCCTTGCGTTGTCTCTGGGCGTTCGTCACGGTTTCGGGCTGTTTTTGGCGCCGATGAGCGCCGAGTTCGGCTGGGGGCGTGAGGTCTTTGCCTTTGCCATAGCCTTGCAAAACCTGATTTGGGGCCTGGCCCAACCCTTTACCGGTGCGTTGGCCGACCGTTTTGGTGCGGCGAAAGTGGTGCTGATCGGTGGCGTCCTGTACGCGGCAGGGCTGATTTGCATGGGGCTTTCCGACTCGCCGATGACCTTATCCCTGAGCGCGGGCCTGTTGATCGGGATGGGTCTGTCCGGTACATCGTTCTCGGTGATTCTGGGCGTGGTCGGCCGCGCGGTACCGCCAGAGAAACGCAGCATGGGCATGGGCATCGCCAGTGCTGCGGGCTCGTTCGGCCAGTTCGCCATGTTGCCCGGCACCTTGGGTTTGATCGGCTGGCTGGGTTGGTCGGCAGCCTTGCTGGCGCTGGGTCTGTTGATCGCGCTGATCGTACCGTTGGTGACGATGCTCAAGGACAAGCCTTTGCCAGTGCTCGGGCACGAACAAACCCTGGGCGAGGCGTTGCGTGAGGCCTGTTCACATTCCGGTTTCTGGTTGCTGGCGTTCGGCTTCTTCGTGTGCGGATTTCAGGTGGTGTTTATCGGCGTGCATTTGCCGGCCTATCTGGTGGATCAGCACCTTCCGGCGACAGTCGGCACCACGGTGTTGGCGTTGATCGGCCTGTTCAACATTTTCGGAACCTACACCGCCGGCTGGCTCGGCGGACGTATGTCCAAACCCCGTTTGCTCACGGGGTTGTATCTGTTGCGGGCGGTGGTCATCGCACTGTTTCTTTGGGCACCGGTGACGACCACCAGCGCCTATCTGTTCGGCATGGCCATGGGGTTCTTGTGGTTGTCGACGGTGCCGTTGACTAACGGTACGGTCGCCACCTTGTTTGGCGTGCGAAACCTGTCCATGCTCGGTGGGATTGTTTTCCTGTTTCACCAGCTCGGCTCGTTCCTCGGCGGCTGGTTGGGCGGGGTGGTGTACGACCGCATGGGGAGCTATGACTTGATCTGGCAGGTGGCGATTCTTCTGAGTCTGTTGGCCGCCGCCTTGAACTGGCCGGTGCGTGAGCGGCCGGTAGAGCGTCTTCAAACCCGAATGAGTGCGACATGAACAGCCTTTGGCCACGCATCACGATTATTGCTGTTTGCGCGTTGCTGCTCGCCGCCGTGTGGTGGGGCTGGCAGCAGGGTGGGTTGGCCTTGATGCAGTTGGGCATGGGGACTTGCTAGCCGGTTGTGAGGGCGAGTAACTTCCACCGCTGACGACTTCTCAAGGATATCCCGATATGCCGATACGCTGGCTGGCAGTTCCCGCGTTACTGGTCGCATTTACCGGGTGGGCTCAAGCGGCAAGTTGCCCTGAGCTTTTGCAAGGCTCGCTACCCAAGCTTCGGGCCAAGGAAACGATCGACTTGTGCGAACGCTTCGCCGGCAAGCCGCTGGTGGTGGTCAATACCGCGAGCTTCTGTGGCTTTGCCCCGCAATTCAAAAGCCTTGAGGCGCTGAGCCAGCGTTTCAAGGATCAAGGCCTGGAAGTGATCGGCGTGCCGTCCAATGACTTCAAGCAGGAGGCCGGCGACGGCGCCGAAACCGCCAAGGTCTGCTACGTGAACTACGGCGTGACCTTCACCATGACCGAGCCGCAAAAGGTTCGTGGCGACGAGGCGACACACCTGTTCAAGGTGCTTGCCGAACAGAGCAGCGCACCGAAGTGGAATTTCTACAAATACGTGGTCGATCGCCAGGGCAAGGTCGTCGCCAGCTTTTCCAGCCTGACCAAGCCTGATGATCCGGAGTTCATCGCTGCGGTGGAGAAAGCCCTGGCGTCGAAACCCTGATAAGCGCCCGCTAAAAAGCCCCGCCTCTGTGCAAGAGAGCGGGGCTTTTTTTGAATCCGGCGGCGAGCCGTTCAGGCTCGCCGGGAATCATCAGAAGCGGTAGGTCGCACCGACACCGAAACCGTTGGCCGAGTTTTCATACTTGGCGTTGTAGGTTTGGCGGTCGTTGTCGTTGTTGACCTTGACGTCTTCTTCAACCAGGTACGAGTACGCCACGTCGATGGTCAGGTCGTCGGTCGGGCTCCAGCCAGCGCCCAGGCTGAAAATCTTGCGGTCGCCAGTCGGGATGCGTGGGGAGCGGTTTTCGTTGTTGGTCGGTGACTGGTCAACGGAGAAACCGGTACGCAGGACCCATTGCTTGTCAATCTGGTAGGAAGCTCCGATGGCATGAGCCCAGGTGTCGTGCCAGTTCTGCTCTTCGGTGATGGTACCGAACGCAGGTTGCAAGCCAGCTGGTACGCCACTGTTCTCGACGCTGATTTCTTTCAGGCGGCTCCAGCGAGTCCAGGTGCTGCCTGCGTAGAGGGTCCACTGGTCGTCAAGCTGATGGGTAACCGAGAAGTCAACCGACTCAGGCGTGGTCACATCCAGCGAAGCATCGTACTTCTGGTTCGGGTTTTGGCGCAGATTGGTCAGGAAGCCGTAGTTGACCTTGGTGTCACCTTCGAGCGTGTACTTCACTTTCGAGTGATAGGTCAGGCCGACGCGGGTGCTGTCGGTGGCTTGAACCAGGATACCGATGTTGTAGCCCAGCGCGGTGTCGTCACCCTTGATCTTGACGTTACCGTCCGCAAAGCGTGGGTGCAGCGAGATATCCGATTCCAGGGTGCCTTCGATGCGGTTGATGGTCGGACCGAAACCGATCGATACCTTGTCGTTGAAGGCGTAGCTGACGGTCGGCTGGATGGTGACGACTTTGACTTCGCTGTTGGTGCCGAAGTAACGGCCGGCAAAGCCGTTCTCGTAATCGGTCACCAGGCCGAACGGAGCGTAAATGCCTACGCCGACGGCCCACTGGTCATCGATTGGCTTGACGTAGTAGCCCATAGGGACAGCGATGAAGGGAACCATGTCGCCATCGTTGCTGCCGCTTTTCGGAGAGGAGCTGGCGTCGCTGATATCGGTATGCGCGTCGAGCATTGCAACACCGCCGGTGACTTGTTCGCGCTTGAGGCGAGACATGCCGGCAGGGTTACCAAAAATAGTGGATGCATCATCGGCAACGGAAGATCGCCCGGCAAAACCTGTACCCATCCCGCTGATGCTTTGTTCGTTGATGGCAAAGCCACTCGCAAAGATCTGGGTGGATGCCATGGCAGCGGCGAGGCTAAGGGTGGTTTTGAGCATTACTTTTTTCATTATTAGAACTCCTGGTGATCACCGGGGCGAAAATTACCAACATTTTCGTCCCAGCGCCATAGGCTGTAATGCTTGATTTAGAGCGGTTTTGTAGGACAATCCGACCAAATGGCGGCGCGTTGCGCGAATTTTGGATACAGGATTTTTCAGCAGGCAACCTGATTCATGGGTGAAACACAAGTTTGCCAGGCGCAGGTGAAATCACGCAGACGACCTTGGGGTTGAAATGTCTGGCGCCAGATTCTGGCCATACCCAACAAATCGTCAGCGGCGGGGAGGGGAGTGTTCTGTTCTTCTACCAGCAGCCAAGCGATGGCAGTGGCGTAACGCAGGTTGACGGTCAATTCGAGGTGCGGACCACTGAGAAAGGCGTGTTGGCTGGCCAGTCCGCGGACCAGGCTTGCACGCTCCGGGTCCAGTGCCAGGTAATGGTCCCAAAGGGCCTGGTGGCGAGGTTCGGCGATACGGTACAGGCCGTGTCCGCGGCGGTCATGAAGGGCGGATCCCAGGGCGGACTGGCTGGCGGCGATGCCCAGCAGCAGGGATTCGGCAGTAGCGCTATGACGTCCCAGATAAATCAGGGTGGGACGAATGACATAACGGCACAGTTCGCTGGCAGCGATACCCATAAAACCCTCGAAACCTCAATATGGACGGCGATGCCTGAAGGGCTTTGGCAGCAGTGAATCGACTCAGGCTCGCCGCAAGCGGGTCAAGCCGCTTGAGTTGAAGTGTAGTGTCATATTCGCGCTGTAAAGGCCTGTTTTTAAAATATTTCTGGCTGCGAGTTATAACCGTTATACCGGTTTGTGCTTAGCCTGAACCTTAAAAAAGGGAAACATCGGGCAATAAAAAGCCCCGCTTTTTGAGCGGGGCCTTTGGGTTTCCAGCCTTTCTGGCGTATCAGGCAACCAGTGCCTGACGGGTACGCTCGATCACGGCCTGCAGCGGTTCGGCGCTGGAGTATTGATCGGGGTACAGACGCTCGCTGTGACGGGCGATGCCGTGTTCGTTAACCAGCGTGAAGCTGAAGCAGCCTTTGCGAGCGGCCATGATCAGGCAGTTCATTGGTGCAAAAGCGTTGGTTAGGGTGCGAATGGCATCCTGAGTATGGATTTGAGTAGACATTATTGGGTGTTCCTGCAAATGACACGGATAAGAACCGTGCAACGTTAAAACGTTCCAGTAACGTCGATCACCATTGATCGAACGAAGAACCCGACTGGAACAAAGCAGCCAGTTTGAAGCGCTGAATTATTTGCGCGCTTGGGCCGGCAGGTAGGTACTTAGGAGGGCAGGCAACACATCAAGGGCAAAGGTTCTGGGCCCGGGGTGAAGATCCTGATCAATTTGCAGGTTGGTTCGGTCAGAGTAAGTGAGCCTGGCAACACCCTTTGCTTTCGATTCAAAGGCTGTGTTGACGCAAGTTTTACCTGGAAACCATCGAGGTGGTCGATCCCGCTTGTTCGGTGGAAGCTTCCTTCGGGAAGGCTGACCGGGGGGATTTGTTCGACCAGAATTGACTTTCAGCTTGGTACTAACGCCGCGGATACTAACGGATTGAAGTAGCGAAGGGAAGGGTGATAGCAAAAGAAGTTACAGACGGTTTTCTGGCAGGCCGATCCTGCCAGGGCATACCCCCGTGATATCGCTCTGAATCGCTAGACAATCCGACCACTGGTCATCGAAGTTGTAACGCAAAAAATTGCATGATTCGACCGTTTGTCGAGTGTTATCCCCAGACATCGTGCCCAGTGCGCCGAAAAAGTGCATGGATATAACCATCACAAAGGGACTTGTGCACATTAGTTGCAGAGTCTGTCACCGCTCTGTCATCTCACGTTCAAGCCTGATGGCTGCCTGCTAGCAAAATTTAAGTCAATGAAAAACATCGCTTTTTTTTACTGGTGAAAAAATCGTCAGTTTGACTGCGAGCCCCATTCCACAGGGCTTTGCGGGGGTTCGCGGGCGGTTGTCCACTGAGTTATCCACAGCTTCTGTGGATTGTCCCGAGCGCTTGCTCTAGGACGGGCCTGCCGGGTTATTTTCAGCTTTACCTGTCAGAAAAAGAGAGTAAAGTTGCGCGCCTTCCGATCTGCCCCACAGTGCTTTATGAAGTTTCGCTCAGCCTCTGATTCCACATCCTCGACACCTCCTTCTGTTTCTCCTACCAAACGCTTTTCAATGCGTGTGGCCGAGTGGCTTTTGGATAGCCCGCGGCTGGGTGAAAACCCTAACGTCAAACACATCGCCGGCCGATTGCTCAAGCAACCGGCCCGTGAAGGCGTGGTGTCCGCACAAAGTCGTCTCGGTCAGTTGATGTGCCGTGAATGCGGGAACGCACGGGATCGCCGGATCGGCCAGGACCTTTTGCGTCAGGCGGCTCGGGCAGGGGATCGTCGTGCGCAACAGGAGTTGGGGCTGATCGAAGACTGAGCTGTCCAAGACCTGGCGCCTTGGTTAACCTTCAAGCTTTATCGGGATGGCGGGAGTGGTTATGGCGATGGACTTGACCAGCGTATTGCTTGGTCTGGCGGGTGCAGCGCTGCCGTTGTTGGTACTGGCCTGGCAGCTTCAACGTCGAGCGGGTACTGCGCAGGCAGACGTCGCGCTGCTGCAAGAGCGATTGGCCATGTCGCAACTGGCCCAGGACGGACTGAACGCGCAGCTTGATTCGTGCCGCGATGAAATCGGTGATCTGACTCAAGCCAACGCTGCCAAGCAGGCAGACCTGGCCGCCCTGCGCCGGGAAGTCGAGTTGTTGCAGATCGAACGTGATGACGCTCGCGACGCCGCCCATGCCTGGAACCTCGAACGCGCCGGCAAAGAAGCCGAGTTGCGCCGTCTGGATGCCCAGACAGCCTCGCTGAACGCCGAACTGCGTGAACAGCAGGACAGCCATCAACAACGCCTCAACGACCTGCAAGGCTCGCGAGACGAGCTGCGCGCACAGTTCGCCGAGCTGGCGGGGAAAATCTTCGATGAGCGCGAGCAGCGTTTTGCCGAAACCAGTCAGCAACGCCTTGGGCAATTGCTGGATCCCCTGAAAGAACGCATCCAGTCATTCGAAAAACGCGTCGAAGAAAGCTACCAGGCCGAGGCCCGCGAACGTTTCTCCCTGGCCAAGGAACTGGAACGTTTGCAGCAGTTGAACCTGCGCCTGAGCGACGAAGCGACGAACCTGACACGTGCCTTGAAAGGGCAGAAGACCCAAGGCAACTGGGGTGAATTGATTCTGGAGCGGGTGCTTGAACACGCGGGGTTGGAAAAGGGCCGCGAATACCAGACCCAGGTCAATCTCAAAGGCCCGGATGGCGAGCGATTCCAGCCCGACGTGATCATCTATCTGCCGGGCGACAAGCAGGTGGTGGTCGACTCCAAAGTCAGTCTCACCGCCTACCAGCAATATGTAGCAGCCGAAGACGAGGCCATCGGCCAGATTGCGATCAAGCAGCATGTGCTGTCGTTGCGTAATCACGTCAAAGGCTTGGCCGGCAAGGATTACAAACGTCTCGACGGCTTGCACAGCCTGGATTTCGTTTTGCTGTTCGTGCCGATTGAAGCGGCGTTTTCCGCTGCATTGCAGGCTGAGCCAACACTGTTTCAGGAAGCGTTTGACCGCAACATCGTGATTGTCAGCCCGACCACTTTGCTGGCGACCCTGCGGGTGATCGACAGTTTGTGGAAGCAGGAGCGCCAAAGCCAGAATGCTCGGGAGATCGCTGAGCGCGCGGGATGGCTGTACGACAAGTTCGTGCTGTTCATTCAGGATCTGGACGAAGTCGGCAATCGCCTGCAGCAACTGGACAAGGCCTACAGCTCGGCACGCAACAAGCTGACAGAAGGCCGCGGCAATCTGGTCAGTCGTAGCGAACAGCTCAAGTTGCTGGGGGCACGCGCCAGTAAGAGCCTGCCAGCGGATTTGCTGGAACGGGCGATGACGGATGTGGACGGCTTGGTCGAGTTGCCGGAATGAAATCAAAAGATCGCAGCCTGCGGCAGCTCCTACAGTGCCGATCTATGTAGGAGCTGCCGAAGGCTGCGATCGTTACAACGGCAAATGCCGACTCAACAATGCCCTCAACGCCGCAGGCTTCACCGGTTTTGGCAGGTAATCCAGCCCCGCCGCATGCACCTGAGCCACTGTCTCCGGCCGACCATCGGCGCTGATCACCACGCCCGGCACCGGCTCGCCCAATCGGGTGCGTAACCAGGCCATCAGTTCTGTCCCGGTGTCGCCATGATCGAGGTGATAATCCACCAGCGCCAAATGCGGGCGCACGCCCTTATCAAGCAACTTCAGACACTCATCACGGTTGCGAGCGGTCCAGACCTGACAGCCCCAGCGCGTGAGCAAACTGTTCATGCCGATCAGGATGCTGTCTTCGTTATCGATGCACAGCACTTGCGCCCCGTTGAGTAACTTTCCGTTGAGTTCCAGGGGCTTTGCCGGCATGACAACCTGTGATCGAGCCAAAGGCACGCTCACGCTGAACACACTGCCGCGTCCCGGCCACGAGCGCACGCGCAAGGTATGACCGAGGACGCGGCACAGGCCGTCGGCAATCGCCAGGCCTAGCCCCAGTCCTTTTTCGGCACGGGTCTGGTGGCTGTCGAGGCGTTTGAACTCTTCGAAAATCACCCGCTGCTTATCTTCCGGAATGCCCGGGCCGCGGTCCCAGACTTCCAGGCACAGTTCGCCCTTATGTCGGCGCACACCCAGTAACACCGGGCCTTTGGCATAGCGGAAAGCGTTGGTCAGGAAGTTCTGCAGAATCCGTCGCAGCAGCTTGATGTCGCTGTCGACGCGCAGTGCACTGCCACGAACACGGAATGTCAGCCCTTGCTCCTGCGCCAGTGCCTTGAACTCTGCACCGAGGGTGTCAAACAGTTCGTTGAGGGCAAAAGGCTTGCGGTCCGGATTGATCTTGCCGTTTTCCAGGCGGGAAATGTCCAGCAGGTCGCTGATCAAGTCTTCGGCCGAACGCAGTGAACTGTCGAGATGCGCCACCAGTTTCTGTGTTTCGCGCGACAGGTCATCACCCTGATGAGAGAGGGCGGCAGAGAACAGCCGCGCCGCGTTCAACGGTTGCATCAAGTCATGGCTGACCGCTGCCAGAAAACGGGTTTTAGACTGGTTCGCCGCCTCGGCGGTGCCCTTGGCTTCGGTCAGGGCGACGTTGAGTTGCGACAGTTCATGGGTGCGTGCGGTGACTCGCTGCTCGAGGCTTTCGTTGGCTTCGGTCAGGGCTTGCTCAGCCTCGCGGAACGGGGTGATGTCGGTGAAACTCATGACGAAGCCGCCGCCAGGCATCGGGTTGCCGATCAGTTCGATCACCCGTCCGTTGGGGAACAGCCGCTCGGAAGTATGCGCACGCCCCTGGCGCATCCAGTGCAGGCGGCGGGCGACGTGCACCTCGGCTTCACCGGGGCCGCACAGTCCGCGATCGGCGTTGTAGCGGATGATGTCGGCAATTGGCCGGCCGACGCTGATCAAACCGTCGGGGTAGTTGAACAATTCCAGGTAACGACGGTTCCAGGCCACCAGCTTCAGCGACTGGTCGACCACGCTGATGCCTTGGGTGATGTTCTCGATGGCCCCTTGCAACAGGGCGCGATTGAATTGCAGCACCTCCGAGGCTTCGTCGGCGATTCGTACGACGTCCTCCAGTTGCATTTCCCGACCTTCGATGGCGGCTTTTACTACAGCGCGTGTCGAAGATGCCCCAAGCACACCGGCCAGCAATCGTTCGGTGTGGGCGATCCATTCACCGTCGGCGTTCTGGTTTGGATTGAAGCCTTTGCCCTGGCGATAGGCGAAGCGGATGAAGCTCTGGCGAGCGCGTTCTTCGCCGACAAAACGTGCGGCCAGTTGCAGCAGGTCATCGATTTGCACCGACAGCAGCGAACGGGCGCTGGGGCGGGCGCTGATCTCCTGGCCGATGAAACGGCCGGCCTGCCAGTGCTCGGAAACCCGGGTGCGGGACAACACCGAGACCCAGGCGAACAGCGTGAAGTTGCCGGCCAGGGACAGCACCACGCCTTGGGTCAGCGGGGTGATCGGCAGGTTCATCGGGTTTGAGTGCAGCCATGCGAGGCCGGGGAAACTGCTCAACGACAGGCCGAGGCCGTGGGCGGCAATTGGCAGGACCAAGGTGTAGAACCACAGGAAGGTGCCGGCAGCAAGGCCGGCAAACACACCGCGGCGGTTGGCCTGTTTCCAGTACAGGGCGCCGAGCATGGCGGGGGCCAATTGGGTCACGGCAGCGAAGGCGATCTGGCCGATGGTCGCCAGGCTCGCGGTGGAGCCCAACAAGCGATAGCTGACGTAGGCCAGCAGCAGAATGACCACGATGCTGACGCGGCGTACCGACAACATCCACTGACGGAACACTTCGAAGGGACGTTCGGCATTGTTGCGTCGCAGCAACCACGGCAACAGCATGTCGTTGGAGACCATGGTCGACAGCGCCACGCTGGCCACAATCACCATGCCGGTAGCCGCCGAAGCACCACCGATAAACGCCAGCAGGGCCAGCGCCGGATGTGCCTGAGCCAGTGGCAGACTGATCACGAACGAGTCTGGCAACACCGAACTGGGCAGCATCATCTGGCCGGCGAGGGCGATAGGCACGACAAACAATGCCGCCAGGGCGAGGTAGGCCGGGAATACCCATTTGGCCAAGCGTAAATCCTGCGGCTCGATGTTCTCCACGACCGTAACGTGGAACTGCCGTGGCAAACAGATGATCGCCATCATCGCGACGCCGGTCTGCACCACCATCGACGGCCAGTTGATGGTTTCCTTCCAGTATTCTTCAAGGCGCGGCGCAAGCATGGCCTGGTCGAACAGGTCTTCGAAACCATCGTACAGACCGTAAGTCACGAACGCCCCGACGGCGAGAAAGGCGAACAGCTTGACCAATGATTCGAAGGCAATCGCCAGCACCATGCCGCGGTGGTGCTCCGTGGCGTCGAGGTTGCGGGTACCAAACACGATGGTAAACAGCGCCAATACCAGCGACACGATCAGCGCAGTGTCCTGGGCGCGGGTCCCCATGGCATCGGCCCCGGCGCCGATCAACAGGTTTACGCCGAGCACGATGCCCTTGAGCTGCAGGGCGATGTAAGGCAGCACGCCGACCAGGCAGATCAGCGCCACCACGACCGCCAATGACTGGGATTTGCCGTAGCGTGCGGCGATGAAGTCAGCGATGGAGGTGATGTTCTCCTGCTTGCTGATCATCACCATTTTTTGCAGGACCCACGGCGCCCCGAGCAGCAACAGGATCGGCCCGAGGTAGATCGGCAGGAATGACCAGAGTTGTTCGGCAGCCTGACCCACGGCGCCAAAAAAGGTCCAGCTGGTGCAATAGACCGCCAGCGACAGGCTGTAAACCCACGCCCGCACTCGCGGCGGCAACGGCGCGCTGCGACGGTCGCCGTAGAAGGCGATGGCGAACATGATGGCCATATAGGCCAGGGCGACGGCGGCAATCAGCCCGGTGGACAGCGACATGGAAACTCCCGGCAAAAGACTTCCGGGCCTCCCGCCCGGACAGACAGTCTCGCACGGCCGCCCCGGTTAGTCAGTGTCGACCAAGGTCGTGGCGTGGCAGGGTGTCACAGGTTTTTTGTGCTGGACGCATAAGATCAATGTTATATCTGTGAAATAGATAAGTTATAGAGATATTACCCGTTATATAGATATTCTTTTTGGATCTAGCATGGGCTCTACCTCACATGAGGACAGGAGTTCGCCATGACATGCGCCAATAGCATCAAGCCCGGCATCAAGCCTTTCACCCACTTGCAGCACCCGCGCGAAGTGATTCGCCAATTCACCCCGAACTGGTTCGCCGTCACCATGGGCACCGGCGTGCTGGCGTTGGCGCTGGCGCAACTACCGGTTGCAATACCCGGTCTGCATGCCATCGCCGAAGCGCTTTGGCTGTTCAATATCGTCTTGTTCCTCACGTTCACAGCGCTCTACGCAGCGCGTTGGGTCATGTTTTTTGACGAGGCGCGGCGAATTTTCGGCCATTCCACGGTTTCGATGTTTTTCGGCACCATCCCGATGGGGCTGGCAACCATCATCAACGGTTTCCTGGTGTTCGGCGTTCCTCGCTGGGGTGACGGCGTGATTCACCTCGCAGAAATGTTGTGGTGGCTCGACGTGGCGATGTCACTGGCCTGCGGCGTGTTGATCCCTTACATGATGTTCACCCGTCAGGAGCACAGCATCGATCAGATGACCGCGGTCTGGTTGCTTCCTGTGGTCGCGGCCGAAGTGGCGGCGGCCAGCGGTGGCTTGTTGGCACCGCACCTGGCCGACGCCCATTCGCAACTGGTGGTGTTGGTGACCAGCTACGTGCTGTGGGCATTTTCCCTGCCGGTGGCGTTCAGCATCCTGACGATACTGTTGCTGCGCATGGCGTTGCATAAACTGCCCCATGAAAACATGGCCGCGTCGAGTTGGTTGGCGCTCGGTCCAATCGGCACGGGTGCCTTGGGCATGTTGCTGCTGGGCGGGGACGCGCCGCTGATTTTCGCGGCCAATGGCTTGCCGGGTGTCGGTGAAGTCGCTGCCGGGTTGGGGTTGGTGGCCGGCATTACGCTGTGGGGCTTCGGTTTGTGGTGGATGCTGATGGCGGTGCTGATCACCGTGCGTTATCTGCGCGACGGGATTCCTTTCAATCTTGGCTGGTGGGGCTTCACCTTTCCGCTGGGTGTGTATTCGCTGGCGACGCTGAAACTGGCCAGTACCTTGAATCTGACGTTTTTCAGTGTCGCGGGGTGTGTGCTGGTGGCGTTGTTGGCGCTGATGTGGCTGATCGTTGGCAAGCGCACGGTGCTGGGCGCGTGGCGCGGTGAGTTGTTTGTCACGCCATGCATTGCAGGATTAAAGAAATAAACGGTAAAGATTAGGTAATGTGTGGCCTGGATCGACGATTGCTATTCCAATAAAAGAATCCAGGCCACTCTTACCCACATCAGGGACACATGGAATGAGTCACCCCTCACAGTTCACCTTGCTGCGCACCCGGCGCTTCCTGCCGTTCTTCATCACTCAGTCGCTGGGGGCATTCAACGACAACGTCTTCAAACAGTCGTTGATCCTGGCCATTCTGTACAAGCTGACCATCGAAGGGGATCGCTCGATCTGGGTCAATCTGTGTGCGCTGCTGTTTATCCTGCCGTTTTTTCTGTTCTCAGCCCTGGCCGGGCAGTTCGGGGAAAAGTTTGCCAAGGACGCATTGATCCGACTGATCAAGCTCGGTGAGATCGCCATCATGGCGGTCGGTGCGGTCGGCTTCCTGTTCGATCAGCTGTCGCTGATGCTGGTGGCGCTGTTCGCCATGGGTACCCACTCGGCACTGTTCGGGCCGGTGAAGTATTCGATCCTGCCCCAGGCCTTGCGGGAAGATGAGTTGGTGGGGGGCAACGGTCTGGTGGAAATGGGCACGTTCCTGGCCATTCTGGCCGGCACCATCGGCGCCGGGATCATGATGTCGTCGGGTCATTACGCGCCCATCGTTTCCACCGCGATCATCGGCATCGCCGTGCTCGGTTACCTCGCCAGCCGCAGCATTCCCCGGGCCGCAGCCGCTTCGCCGGAAATGCGCCTGAACTGGAATATTTTCAGTCAGTCCTGGGCCACGTTGAAACTGGGGCTGGGGCAAACCCCGGCCGTGTCACGGTCGATTGTCGGCAACTCGTGGTTCTGGTTTGTCGGGGCGATCTATCTGACGCAGATCCCGGCCTACGCCAAGGAGTGGATGCACGGCGACGAAACCGTGGTGACGTTGATCCTGACGGTGTTCTCGGTGGGCATTGCCCTGGGTTCGATGCTCTGCGAGAAGCTCTCCGGACGCAAAGTCGAAATCGGATTGGTGCCCTTCGGATCGTTTGGCCTGACCGTGTTTGGTTTACTGTTGTGGTGGCATTCCGGTGGAATTCCGGACAGCGCCACGGGGCATGGCTGGATCGAAATTCTCGGCTTCGGCCACACCTGGCTGGTGCTGTTCGACATCCTTGGGCTCGGCGTTTTCGGTGGTTTCTATATTGTGCCGCTGTATGCACTGATCCAGTCGCGCACCGCCGAGAAGGAGCGCGCGCGGGTGATTGCCGCCAACAACATTCTCAACGCGTTGTTCATGGTGGTTTCGGCCATTGTCTCGATCGTTTTACTGAGTGTCGTCGAGCTGTCGATCCCGCAGCTGTTTCTGGTGGTGTCGTTGCTGAACATCGGCGTCAACGCCTACATCTTCAAGATCGTCCCCGAGTTCACCATGCGTTTCATGATCTGGCTGCTCAGCCATTCCATGTACCGCGTGGAACATCGCAATCTCGATCTGATCCCCGATGAAGGCGCGGCATTGCTGGTGTGCAATCACGTGTCGTTCGTCGATGCCCTGTTGATCGGTGGCGCGGTGCGTCGGCCGATTCGCTTTGTGATGTACTACAAAATCTACAACCTGCCGGTGCTGAATTTCATCTTTCGCACGGCCGGGACGATTCCGATCGCGGGGCGTCACGAAGACATCCAGATCTACGAAAAAGCCTTCACCCGAATTGCCCGGTATCTGAAGGATGGCGAACTGGTGTGCATCTTCCCTGAGGGCAAACTGACGACTGATGGCGAGATCAGTGAGTTCAAGGGCGGCCTCACGCGGATTCTCGAGGAGACGCCGGTGCCGGTGATTCCATTGGCCTTGCAGGGGTTATGGGGGAGCTTCTTCAGCCGTGATCCGGGCAAGGGATGGTTTCGCCGGTTGTGGTCGCGGGTGACGTTGGTGGCGGGGCCGGCGGTGGCGTTCGAGGTGGCAGAGCCGGTGAAGTTGCAGGCATTGGTCGGTGAGTTGCGCGGGGCAGTCAGATAATAGGTGTCTGTGCGGACCTCATCGCTAGCAGGCTAGCTCCCACAGGGGAATGCATTCCAATGTGAGAGCTAGCCTGCTAGCGATAGCGTCAGTGGCCTAAGCGCTGACCTTGAGCCCAACCAGCCCGGCAATGATCAACGCCACACTGGCCAGCCGAAACAACGCCATCGACTCGCCAAACAGAATGATCCCGGCGATCACCGTGCCGACAGCGCCGACACCGGTCCAGATCGCATAAGCCGTGCCCAGCGGCAATTCCTTCATGGCCAGGCCCAGCAAGCCAAGGCTGATAGCCATGGCCGCAACGGTCAATGCAGTGGGGAGCGGGCGGCTGAAACCGTCGGTGTATTTCAAGCCGACGGCCCAGCCCACTTCGAACAGGCCGGCGAAAAACAGAATGATCCAGGACAAGAGAGACCTCCATCGATTGACGGGGCCGTCCCCAGATTAATGACTCGATTGAGCCGCAAGGTCGTCCTCGCGTTGCGCAATATAGTGCCCAGCATTAACCGGGGGATCAAGTTTGCAAATCAGTCAGTCGCCTGCCGGGTTGCGACTTCACGATCTTCTTTTTCGCTCATGCGGCGGAAATACGTCGAGAGCAGTGCCCCCGAAATATTGTGCCAGACGCTGAACAGCGCGCTCGGCACCGCCGCCAACGGCGAAAAATGCGCACTGGCCAAAGCGGCGCCCAATCCGGAGTTTTGCATGCCGACCTCCAGTGCCAGGGATTTACGCTGAGCCAGCGGCAGCTTGAATACGCGGCCGGTAAAGTAACCCAGCAGGTAGCCAAAGCTGTTGTGCAACATGACGACCGCCATGATCAACAGACCGGATTCGGCGATCTTCGCCTGGCTGGCGGCGACCACGGCCGTCACGATGATCACGATGCTGACCACGGACACCAACGGCAATACATCCACGGCATGACGAACCTTGTCGCCGAGCACACGCTGGGCAACCACGCCCAGCACGATTGGCAGCAGGACCACTTGCAGGATCGACCAGAACAGCTCCATGAACGAGACCGGCAACCAGGCCGAGGCCAGCAGCCAGATCAGCGCCGGTGTGAGCAACGGAGCGAGGAGGGTGGTGACCGCAGCGATGGCCACCGACAGCGCCAGATCCCCGCGCGCCAGCCAGGTCATCACATTTGAAGACGTACCGCTCGGGCAGCACCCGACCAGAATCACGCCGACCGCGATTTCCGGTGGTAAATGAAAAGCCTGGCAGAGTAACCACGCCACACCGGGCATGATCACAAAATGCGCAACCACGCCCAGCGCCACACGCCACGGATGGCGCGCGACTTCGGCGAAGTCTTCGAGTTTGAGGGTCAGGCCCATGCCGAACATCACCAGCCCCAGCAAGGGCACGATGGCGCCTTTGAGGCCGAGAAACCATGCCGGTTGCAGGAAAGCCACGACGGCGAAAATCAGAACCCAGTAAGCGAAAGTGTTGCCGACAAAGCGACTTAAAGCAGCCAGTGCGCGCATGGCTTGTTCCTTATTAGAGTGAAAGCGTTAGGGAGCTAAGCATACGCGGCTTACAAAAAAAGATCGCAGCCTGCGGCAGCTCCTGCAGGAATCAGGTCAATCCGCATTATTTGCGGCCAACCGAATCAACGTAGGAGCTGCCGAAGGCTGCGATCTTTTACAGGCATCGCCAATCAGTGCATTAAATGCCCTGCGGCGTCTCTTCCCCACCCAACGCCTCAACCAGCGCCGGCAGGAAGTCGCCGAAGGTCAGCATCATCAGGGTGAAGCTGGCGTCCAGCTGGCCGAGGGCTTCATCGCCACCGTCCTGTTCCGCCTGATCCTGCAACAGGTCTTCGAACTTCAGGCGCTTGACCACCATTTTGTCGTCGAGCACGAACGACAGTTTGTCCTGCCAGGCCAGCGACAACTGAGTGACCACTTTGCCAGTGCTGAGGTGCAGCTGGATTTCTTCGCTGGTCAGGTCCTGACGCTTGCAGCGCACAATGCCGCCGTCTTCGTGGGTGTCGCGCAGTTCGCACTCGTCCAGCACAAAGAAGTCGTCCGCGGCTTTCTGGGTGGTGACCCATTCGGTCATGGTCGCGGTTGGAGACATTTTTACGGTCAGCGGACGTACCGGCAGGGTGCCGATCACTTCACGCAGGGTGGACAGCAGGTCTTCAGCGCGTTTCGGGCTGGCCGAGTTGACCAGGATCAGACCCTGTTTCGGTGCGATGGCAGCGAAGGTCGACGAGCGGCGGATAAAGGCACGAGGCAGGAAGGCCTGGATGATTTCATCCTTGATCTGATCGCGTTCCTTCTTATAGACCTTGCGCATTTGCTCAGCTTCGATCTCTTCGACCTTTTCCTTGACCGCGTCACGCACGACGCTGCCCGGCAGGATGCGTTCTTCTTTGCGAGCGGAAACCAGCAGGAAGTCGCCGCTGACATGCACCAGCGGAGCGTCTTCGCCTTTGCCGAACGGCGCGACGAAACCGTAGGTGGTCAACTCCTGGCTTGCACATGGACGCGCCAGTTTGGTGGCCAGTGCAGTTTCCAACGCCTCGGCATCAACAGGCAGATCTTGGGTCAGGCGATAGATAAGCAGGTTTTTGAACCACATGGGGTAAGTCTCTCCTTATATGCAAAGGAGGGCATTATTGTCTTCGCCGTGCCATAGGCCAACCCTTCTCTAAGCCTTTGGAAGGCCTGAGAAAATTATTTAAAAAAGTGCTTGCCAGAGGTTGGGTCGCTCCGTAGAATGCGCGCCACACCGAAGCGAAGGGTGATTAGCTCAGCTGGGAGAGCGTCTGCCTTACAAGCAGAATGTCGGCGGTTCGATCCCGTCATCACCCACCATTCGTTCAAGTGTTACGCGCAGCGGTAGTTCAGTCGGTTAGAATACCGGCCTGTCACGCCGGGGGTCGCGGGTTCGAGTCCCGTCCGCTGCGCCATATTCGGTAACCTGGAACGCTGAACGCCAGGTCACCACGGAAAAGCCCGCTAACGCGGGTTTTTTTCTGCTCCAAGTTTGTACGTTGTTCCTGCAGGTCGCGTTGTTTCACCGGTTTTAGATTTATTTGAAAAAAACTTCAATTAAATCAACACTTTATAAAAACCTGTGGCATAATGTGCCCCGCAACGAAGGTAAAGGGTGATTAGCTCAGCTGGGAGAGCGTCTGCCTTACAAGCAGAATGTCGGCGGTTCGATCCCGTCATCACCCACCACTTACTTTCAACGCTACGCGCAGCGGTAGTTCAGTCGGTTAGAATACCGGCCTGTCACGCCGGGGGTCGCGGGTTCGAGTCCCGTCCGCTGCGCCATATTCGGTAACCTGGAACACTGAACGCCAGGTCACCACAGAAAGCCCGCTAAATGCGGGCTTTTTGCTGTCTGGCGTTTGGCTTTTTTGTAGGCGCGAGCTTGCTCGCGAAAAACTCAAGGCCGACGCTAGGCCTCTGGATTAAGCGTTTTCGCTCCACCCTTCGCGAGCAAGCTCGCTCCTACAGGATTACTGCCCGCCATTGCGCGCATGCCGGTAATCGCTGACCGCTTCGTAAACCGCTTTGCGCAGGCGGTTGATGCCGCCAATGGGCCGGTGGGCCTCAATGCCAAACCATGGGTTGAACGACTGGTTATCGCATTGCAGGTTCAGCGCCGGGGTGTCGAAATCCTGTGCGGGCACGTTGATGCGTGCGACGGTCTCGAACGGTACATCGCTTTCTTTCCACTCGATGCTCGTGTCCTCAATCGGCATGTACTTGTTCGCATCCTGGCGCTGGATCTGCAGAACGAAACAGGCCGGTACCCGATCGGTCGACAGCTGTTGATTCAGGGCGCTGCGCAGGAAGTTCGGCAGATTGCGGTTTTGCTCCGCAAGGCTGTAGACCGGGCAGTTTTCCGGGTCGGGCATGACCCGAAATTTGGCGTTGGCCTCACCGAACTTATAGGGCGAAACTGAAAAGTAGGTGGTCTGCGTCGGACTCGGTGGAGCAGGGGTCAGCGTCGCCAAGGCGATAAACAGATGCCGAACTTGCCAGCTGCGTGGATCCCAGCCGGGAAAGAACGCCATGATTTTCTTGCCATCTGCCTGAGCGGCGACGTTCTGACGATACTCGGCGACATCGCTGACAAAGAAATTCGGATGGCTGAACATCACGAAATCCTGTTCGCCCCGCCCCGGTTGATCGGTCAGCAATTGTTTCCCCGGCACATCGAGCAGTTTGATCGCCATCCCTCGGGCATCGCGAATGCTGTCGAACTGGGGATACGCGTTGCCGTTGGACAAGCGCATCGTCGCTTGCCAGGTTTTGCCCGGTTCGCTGAAGACACCTTGGCGCAGCTCGCTCGGCAGTTCCGCCAGAACCTGGACTTCAGCTTTCACGCAGCCGTGGGCTTTGGCGTGGGCGTCACGCAGATAGCGGGTGCTTTCTCGGTGTTGGTCAACGATGCGTACAGCTGTCTGGATGACGTCTTGGGTCATCGCCGCTTCACCGTCAGGAATCAACTCCTGCGCCGAAACCGGTCCGCGATGCTGCCAGACATACCAGGCACTGCTCAGGGCCCAGGCGAGCAGCCCGAGAGCAACCAGCCACAGCAGCAATTTGCCGAGAAAAGCGCCCAGACGCAGCCAAAGTGTTTTCAGCATGGGAAACTCCTTTTGACGATGGTCGGGGGTCATGGCAGTTGCGCTTCCAGCGGACCGCCCAACACTTTCAGATACTCCAGCAGTGCCCAGCGTTCTTCTGGCTGCAGCCAGCGACCGATCACGCCATTGCCGCGTTTGCCGGCGCGGAACTCATGACCGCTGTTGTGATTGCCGGTGATCCTTGTGTCGAACACGAAACCGTTGGTAAAGGCTTCTGTGCGATACCCCAGATGCCTCGGGTCGTACTCGAATGTGCCTTTGTAGAAAGAGGTCGAGCGTTCATCCTGGGGCGACAGCAATTGATAGAGGCTGGGTACCGAGCCGTTGTGCAGAAACGGTGGTGTCGCCCAGACGCCTGCCAATGGGCGGGCCTTGTAGGCGCGCAGTTCGCGCACACCGATCGGCAAGCCGAAACCGTCCATTGCAGGTCGCTCGGCGGGGGTGATGTTGGCCTCGCGGTAGGCCCGGTTCGATACAAATGCCGTGACGTAAGCCAGCCCTTTGGCGACGGACATTTTGCTCATGTCCAGTGGTTCGGTGGGTTTTGGCTCAACGTCCAGTTCCGCCAACTCTGCCTGATTCCATTGCAATGGCGTCAGGTCGAAGCGGTGGTCGGCAATGTTGTTGGCTGCCGTCGGGTCGGTACCGATGGCGTCCACGGGGAGCATTTTCAGGTGTTGCACCTGTCGTCCTTCGCCTTGGGTCGTGCGCGGAACGTGGCAGCCTGCACAGGTCTCGGCGAACAGCGCGCGACCCTTCGCCGCCAGCGGTTTGTCGACTGCCCCTAGCAGATTTTCCGGCCAGGCCGGTGGCGCGAGTCGTTGCAGGGTTTCTTCGATCAGGTGCAAATCGCGTACGCGAACGCTGGAGGGATAACGCGTTTCGCCCATCAGCGGCTGACCGTTCTTGTCGAAGAAATTCAGCGTGGCGCCGACACCTAATGCCTCGCCGATGTTGCGGGCCATGGGTTGTTGTGCCGAGCCGTTCCACTGCACCCAGTCAAACGTCCACATGCTCCACAGTTGCGGATAATCAACCGGGGCGTTGGCTACGCGGTAGTTGGCGGGGGAAATCGCATCACCGAAACTGGCGTTGGCAATACGCCCGAACGCGTCGGTGCGACCTGGGCCTTCTTCGGTCGGATAGAGCCCGCGATGGGTGTCGTTCCAGGCGACTTTCAAGAAGGTGTCGAGTGAGGATTTGAATGCTTTGCGCAGTTCCTTGTGCCGAGCGTCGTAGTCCTGACCCAGTACGTTGCGTGCGAAACGCTCGAATTTCCACGGGTTGTAATATGTCGAGGTCAGACTCGCTACAAGGGCTTGTCCGAAACTGCCTCCTCTGAGCGTAGGAACACTGGAAGGCAGGACATGTTGCGCCGAGCCCCCGTCGATGCGCACGGCTTGGCCCTGGAATCGCAATTCGCCGGTATGGCAGGCCGCACAGGTGATATCCAGAAACATATCCGTATTGTCTGGATTCTGGTGGCGGGAAAAGCCTACGGGGAGGTTGCCGGGGTTGTTCTGCGTCGGTTTTTGGTTGGGATCAACCAGAAAGCCGAAGCGGGCGAGGTATTCAGGCGAGGCAAATCGTTGTTGCGAAAAGGGCAGTTCGAGGGCAGTGAACCAGTCGTAATGCAACCCTTTGACTTGGGTGCCCTGAGGTGTGAAGTAGTAGGTTTCGCGGTCGGTGGCACTCCATTGCTCCAGGTAATGCACCTGCTGCGCGGGCGACCAGACCGGTAGTTTCGGGTTGGCGACGTAATAGAGCACCACTGCAAGAACGAGTCCGAGCAGGGCTGCCAGCAGAGCTAACAGGCGGAAAAATAGGCGCAAGATGACCATCCTTGTCGAGTTATCGTTCGTTTATGCCTGAGCGTCCACGGAGCGGCAAGAGGCCATTACGCCAGATGCTGTAGGTTCAGAAATTGCCTACAGGGGAGAAAGATAAAAGAAGCTTCATCGCCAGATTCCTGAAAAGCTTTTAAACACCTGAACTTATCAGAGGTTTCCAGCTCTCATGCCGGTAGCCATTGGTCGTGGCGGCCTGATAAGCTCGCGGCTTTACTCGATTGCCCTTTAGGCGCATGAACAAGGAAATAGCATGAAACAGCATCGGTTGGCGGCGGCGGTAGCCCTGGTTAGCCTGGTACTCGCGGGTTGTGACTCGCAGACCAGCGTAGAGCTGAAAACTCCGGCGCAAAAAGCTTCCTATGGCATTGGCCTGAACATGGGCAAGAGCCTGGCTCAGGAAGGCATGGATGACCTGGATTCCAAAGCTGTCGCCCAGGGCATCGAAGATGCCGTCGGCAAGAAAGAGCAGAAGCTCAAAGATGATGAACTGGTTGAAGCGTTCGCCGCGCTGCAAAAGCGTGCTGAAGAGCGTATGGCCAAAATGAGCGAAGAGTCGGCAGCCGCCGGCAAGAAATTCCTCGAAGAAAATGGCAAGAAAACCGGCGTGACCACTACTGCATCGGGTTTGCAGTATGAAGTCGTCAAGAAAGCCGACGGTGCTCAGCCTAAGCCGACTGACGTAGTGACCGTTCACTACACCGGCAAGCTGACCAATGGCACCGTATTCGACAGCTCCGTCGAGCGCGGCAGCCCGATCGATCTGCCAGTCAGCGGTGTGATTCCGGGTTGGGTAGAAGGCCTGCAACTGATGCACGTTGGCGAGAAGTACAAACTGTACATTCCTGCTGACCTGGCATACGGCGCGCAAAGCCCAAGCCCGGCGATTCCAGCCAACTCGGTGCTGGTATTCGACCTGGAACTGCTGGCGATCAAGGATCCGGCAAAAGAAGACGCCGCTGCCAAGTAATCAGCGACTGCTTCAAGAACAACGCCTCGCTTATGCGGGGCGTTGTTGCATCTGGCGTTCGGTACGGGTAAACAAAAGCGAACAGATGCTCCAGGCGGCAGTCATAGCCAATGTAGACGGTGGGGGTAGCCGCGTCGGCCTGCCAAGTCAATGAAATTATGGGATTTTTTGGATGGGCAAAAAACGCCCGATCTGAGCCGAGCCCTTGTGAAACGGGGCTTCCAGCCCTGAAAATCAGCTCTGTTCACAAGGTTATCCACAATTTGTGTGGATAACATTTCAACGGGAGGAATGATGAAAACACCCTGGAGTTTCGCTCGTTTCCTGCCGCTGGCTGGGCGCTTGCTGGCACGCGGGCGTTTGCCGACTTTGTTGTTCGCTGTTGCCAGCAAAGGCGCTAGCGAAGGCAATCGCCTGGGTAAAATCAAGGACGACCTGCGCCTGTTGCAGGCACTCTGCCTGGCTTATTGGCGAGGTGAATATCGAGCCATAAGCCCAAAGGCACTGGTCTCGGTCGTCGCAGGCTTGATGTATTTCCTCAGCCCGGTGGATGCGATTCCGGATTTTCTTCCCCTCTTCGGCATGATCGATGACATCGCCGTGCTGGCCTGGCTGATGAAGGTTCTCGACGATGAACTCAACGCCTTCCGTGCCTGGCGCAAGCGTCAGATGCCCGAGAAGCTTGCGGTAGTCGAGCGTTTGCCTGACACCCCGGCACAACTGCACCTTCAAGGCCCGAAAAAAAACTGAATTCGATGCCGTCTCGCCCACAGATTGATGCCCCTCGCGACCTTGGCCGCTGTTAGGATTACACTTCTAGGGAAAAGTGCCGACTCGCTAAGTGTTGTTGTCCTACGGGGTAGTCATGGATATTCAGATAATTACACGCGAAGGCGAGCCCGAGTATGCGGTTCTGCCATGGGCTCAATATCAGGCGTTGTTGAAAGCGGCAGGCATCAAGGAGCAACCGTCGCCTGAAGCCGCGAAGCTTCAAGCAGCAGCACCCGATCAGGTTCTTCCGGGGCTGGATCAATTACGCAGTTTGCGCGAAGGGAAGGGCATCGCCATCGAGGCGCTGGCCCGCACGGTAGGCATCAGCCCGTCTTACCTGGCCATGATCGAAAGTGGCGAGCGCCTGCCCGACGCAGCGATTCGCCGCAGCCTGGCCTGGGAGTTGACGGTGCCTGGGTGGAGGGATGAATCGTGAGCGTACGCATCAGTCGTCAACATTGGGATGGATTGCTGGGCGAACTGGATCAGGCGCGGCGCCAGCGCCATCTTCTGACTTATCGGGCGTTGCTGGAGCGTTTGCAGTTGCCGACCCCGGCCATGCAAACCCTGACGGCGGCCCTTGAGCATCTGGCTGCACTCGACGCCCGGGCCGAACAGCCGTTGCGCAGTTCGCTGGTGATCAGCCAGGGAGCAAGCCGTTTACCGCGTACCGGGTTCTTCGAGTGTGTTGAGCGCCTGGGGCGTTTTTCCGGCCCGTCCGACGGTGTTGCCGCGGCATCCTGGCATGCCTCGGAAGTGGTGCGGGTATTTGAATACGAATACCCGGAATCGGCAGAAGCCTGAGTGTTTCTGCAATTGAAGGCGCGAGTCGGTTACTGGCTCGCTCGCAGGCTGTTTCACTGGTCGTGGTTTGTCCGTCAACCGCGCGGCTGGAGTTGGCTTGAAGGCCAGTTCGCACGCATGGCCAACCTGGGCGATGTCGGCGCTCAGAGCTTCTATGGGCACATCCTGACGTTTCGCGGCGTTGGCCTCGGTGCTCGTGAGGAGGGCGTGCGCTTGTTGCGCCTGGCGGCCTTGGCGGGCGATGGCAAGGCGGCGTATCAGATCGGCGTGATCAGCCTGGCGGGAACACCGAGCAGGGCGCCGGATCCTGCTGAAGCGGCACTGTTCTGGACCATCGCGGCGAAAGCCGGACATCCATTGGCGCCGATCAAACTGGAAGAATTGGCTTCCCGCAACGCTACAGGTTTCACGGACTCGTCTGACAAATCGACCTGATGTGAGAGCGGTCCCTACGCCACGTTTCTCCTTTAGCGAATTGCCCTACAGCAACATCATCCTTTCCTGACTTCTTTCCTCGCGGATCCTCCGCAAAGTCCCTCGCACTCATTTTTCTGTGCGAGGGAGTGTTCATGCTTGCCCCGGTTTTCCTTGAATTCTCCCGCTGTGCGGTGCGCTGATGGATCAGATCGCCCGCATCGAGCAAGAGCTCGACCATTTCCCACAGACCCTGAACCTGTACCGCGAACAACTCGGGCGCTTCCTGAACCGCACTACCGACAAGGTCAGCCACGCGCTGGACCTGCCCTCGCTGATGGGCATGGAACGGGTGATCAAGTTCGGTGATAGCAGCACGGTGGTCAGCAGCGGTGACGATGATTTTTTCTCGACGGTGGCGCAGTGCCCGCAAAGTGGCCCGCTGCTGATCGAGAGCCAGTTCGAGTCGGTGTACGACATTCCGCTGGGGAACATTCAGGTCGAGGTGGTGGCGCAGGAGGGAGGCGAGCGGACCGTCATCACCCTGGATGAACAGGGGCGAGGGCAATTCAGCGGCACGCCGGGCAAGTTTTATAAGGTGCATGTCCAGCGTCAGGTCACCCCGGAGCAAGTCGGTGAGCTGTTCAAGTCTTACGCGGCACTGACCCAGTCGCTGGAAGGCTGGTTGCGCAATGAGTGGGCGGGTTTCAAGCCGCAATGGTCGCAGTCGGGTGTTGCCGCGGCCGGTAATGGGCTGCTGGCCGGAGGTTGGACGGCGATTATCGGGGTGTGGGACCGCCTCGGTGAGCTCTCGGAAATCCTCCAGAACCCGCACAAGTTCGCCGAGCGCCTGGGCAGTGGCGCGGGTCAGCTGGCCGATCTGGCGCAACAGTTTCCGGCGACGATGGCCAGTCTGCAACTGCTGGTCAGCGACGAGGCCGCGATGTGCCTGCTGCTACGCACTAGCAGTCTGTGGCTGGAGATGCTGCCGCCGAGCCTGATGGCCGGGCAAGCCGCCGAGACGCTGGCGGTCGTGGTGGTGGATCTGCTGATTGATTTGTTGATCGGCGTCGTCCTCACCTTCACCGCGGCCGGGGCGGGGATGGCATATCTGGCGATGCGCCTGGCGCGCTACGGCGCCCGGTTGGTGAGCGCCGTTCAGGGTTTCGTCAAAGCGATCTTCGGCCTTATCCAGCAGTTCCTCGGCTATGTCGATCGCTACAAAACCGTCGCCGCCCGCGGTGTGGCCGCTGGCCTTAAAAAAGGCCGGATGCAACTGCGCTGGAATGCCAAACGCAACACCACGCTCAAGCCAAACGAACACCACGAGGATGCCCCGAAACAGGCCACCAACCCCAACGGCGACAGCGCCGACACCGTCGATAACACCACCACCAACAAATGCCCGGTGTCGATGGTCACCGGCGAAGAACTGCTGACCCTCACCGACGGTACGCTCGACGGTCTCCTGCCGTTCGACTTCACCCGCCTCTATCGCAGCAGCGCCGTCGAACTCGACAGCGGTCTGGGTTTTGGCTGGAGCCATTCCCTGGCCCAGCGCCTGGAAATCGACGGCGACCAGGTGATCTGGATCGACCCGGAAAACCGCCGCACGCCGTTTCCGCGACCGAGCGTCGAACGTCCGGTGATCCACAACAGCCTGTCGCGGGCGGCGATCTATCTGGGTGAAGTGGCGGACGAACTGATCCTCGCCCTGGCCGGCGACACGCCGCGTTTCTACCACTTCCGCGACGGCCGCCTGAGCGCGATCAGCGACGCCTACGGCAACCGCCTGAGCGTGTCCCGCGACCGTCTGGATCGTCTGCAACGTCTCGATAACGGCGCCGGTCGTGCGCTGTTGCTGCGTTACGACCGGCGGCACCTGATCGCCGTCGACTATCAAGTGCGGCAACGCGCCACCACCGAAGAACACGCCTGGCGCACCGAACAGACCCTGGTCAGTTACCGCTACGACGCCTGCCAGCGCCTGATCGAAGCCAGCAACGCCGCGGGTGAAAGCGAGCGTTATGACTACGACGAGCAGCACGTCATCCTGCAACGGCAACTGGCCGGGGGCGCGAGTTTTTTCTGGGAGTGGGAGCGCACCGGCAAGGCGGCACGCTGCATCCGCCACTGGGCCTCGTTTGCGCAGATGGAGGCGCGTTACACCTGGGATGACCACGGCCAGGTCACGGTGCACAACAGTGACGGCAGCGAAGAGCTTTACCAGCACGATGAGCGGGCGCGGCTGGTGCGTCAGGTCGGGCTCGACGGCGGCGAACAGCACAAGGCCTACGACGCACAGGGCCGCTTGATCGCCGAGCAGGACGCCCTCGGCGCCGTCACCGAATACCGCTATGACGAAGTCGGACGGCTGATTGCGCTGATTCCGCCGCTGGATGAACCGACGTCCTACGAATACCGCGACGGCTTCCTCCACGCCCGTTATCGCGGGCAGGCGACGTGGACCTACGAGCGCAATGCCCAGGGCGACATCAGCGCCGTCACCGATCCCGACGGGCAGATCACCCGCTATTTCTACGACCAGCAGGGACGGCTGCTGACGATCCGCTACCCGGACCGCAGCGGCCATCAATTCGTCTGGAACGACCTCGGGCAACTGCTTGAAGAAACCCTGCCGGACGGCAGTCAGCGGGGTTTTTCCTACGACGTCCTGGGACGCCGGATTACCCAAACGGACGCCCACGGCGCACTGACCCGTTACGAGTGGGACGCCGTCGGCCGCCTGCTGCAACTGACCCTGCCCAACGGCGCCCACCGCGCCTACAGCTACAACGCCTACGGCAAGGTCACCGCCGAACGCGACGAACTCGGGCGCATCACCCGCTACGAGTACGCCGACGACCTGCACTTGGTCAGCCGCCGCCTCAACCCCGACGGCACCCAGCTCAACTACCGCTACGACCACGCGCAGATGCTGCTGACCGAGATCGAGAACGAGTCCGGCGAGCGCTATCGCCTGGACTACACGGCGGGCGGATTGATCCGACAGGAAACCGGCTTCGATGGGCGGCGCACCGCTTATGCCTACGACCGCAACGGCCAGTTGCTGGAGAAAACCGAGTTCGGCGATGACGGCTCTACGTTGGTTACGGCGTACGAGCGGGACAGCGCCGGACGCCTGCTGCTCAAGACCCTGCCCGACGGCATTGAGGTTCGTTACCGCTACGACAGCCTTGGGCGGCTGATCAATGTCGACGACGGCCACGACCATCCTCTGGAGTTCGAGTACGACCGCCAGGACCGCTTGATCACCGAACACCAGGGCTGGGGCACCCTGCGTTACGGTTATGACAGCTGCGGCCGGCTTCAACGTTTGCGCCTGCCCGACGCCAGCGTGCTCGAATATCGGCATGGCCAGGACGGTGCGCTGACGGCGATCGACCTCAACGGTTCACGGTTGACCGCGCACAGCTTCAGCCACGGTCGCGAGCAGCAGCGCCAGCAAGGCCTGCTGCTCAGCGAATACGCCTACGACGATCAGGGCCGTTTGCAGGCGCATGCTGTCAGCCAGAACCGCCAATCGCTGTACCGCCGCGATTATGCCTACAGCGCCAACGGCAACCTCGACGCCCTGTCCGACACACGACACGGCCAGCGCCGGTACCAGTACGACCCGCTCGACCGCCTGACCAGCGTGCGCCACACCCGCGCACAACCGCCGGAAAACTTCACCCACGACCCGGCCGGCAACCTGCTGATCCACGACCGCCCCGGCCCGACGGCGTTCGACGGCAATCGCCTGCTTCGCAACGGCGACAGCCACTACGACTACGACGCCTTCGGCAACCTGATCCGCGAACGCCGCGGCACAACGCCGACGTCAGTCACGGCATACGCCTACGACAGCCAGCACCGTCTGATCCGCCACACCGCCGCCGACGGCCGCGAAACGTCCTACCGCTACGACGCCTTCGGCCGCCGCATCCAGAAAACCGTCGACGGCCAGACCACCCAGTTTTTCTGGCAAGGCGACCAGCTCGTCGCCGAAAGCAGCCCGACCCACTACCGCAGCTACGTCTACGAACCCGGCACCTTCCGCCCGCTGGCCCTGCTCGACGGCAAAGGCCCGAAAAAAGCCTGCCCGTTCTACTACCAACTCGACCACCTCGGCACCCCGCAAGAACTCACCGCCTACAGCGGCGAAATCGTCTGGTCGGCGCAGTACAGCGCCTACGGCAAAGTCAGCCAACTGAGCCATGGCGGCGGTGAACAGCTGGAACAACCGCTGCGCTTTCAGGGGCAGTACTTCGACGCGGAAAGCGGGCTGCATTACAACCGGCATCGGTATTACCACCCGGACATCGGGCGTTATTTGACGCCAGATCCGTTGAAGCTGGCGGGTGGGTTGAATTCGTATCAGTACACGCGGAACCCGACGGGGTGGGTGGATCCGTTGGGGTTGAGTGGGAATTGTCCGGGTGCATACAAGCCGGGATGCTCAGTGCCGGATGATGTTTCTGGCGCTAAGGCTAATGAGGGAGAGCCATCAGTTCCGGAAGTATCAAGGCGAGGAGCATTTAGGCAGTCTAAAGCCGATGCGGGAATTCCGAGAAGTCAGCAACCGGATATTCAGCTGGATGATATGAGTGGTAGGGCTAAACAGGTAGGCTATGTCAATTTGACGGACATGAGCGGTAAAAGTATTTTGAATAGCCATGGCATGCCAATTAAAACCAGGCAATATAAATTTACCCGAGGTGACGGGCTTGTCCTTATATTGCAGGATCATACTGCGGGCCATAAATTTGGCGCGAAAAATAATGAGGGTGATCAGGGGGCTCACTTCAATGTTCGGCCAGTTGATGATGTTAGACACGGCAAGGTTAAGGGCACAAAGGAGCACTACCCATTTGGGAGGTAAGTGGTGAAATACTGGAATGATTTCGAAGGTAGTACTTTTTTTAATATGGTGTTTGGCGGGTTGATTGAGGTCGGTGAAATAAAATTGGTTTCAATGGTCATGGATAATGTTGGGTCAACGGTGACTTTGTCATTTAATATAAAAGAATTACCCGACAAACCCCCTCTAAAGTGGAGGTCAATAGAGTATAACGCTTGCCGTATTGGATTTACGTGCGATGAGGTGAGTGAAATAAATGTGAAAAACCTCCCGGCAACTTCACTGATGAAAGTGAGCATTGAACGGCATGATTCTCGGTTTCGAATATCGGTAGCGGCGGGAAATTCATCGATAGATTTTACTGCCGCTTACTTGAGGCTTGGTGATCCATCCGTTTACTTTGCTGATCATGTTTTTTGATATTTAAGGTATTCTATTTATTGGTGCGTAGTTTGTTGCGAAACCCTACAGTTAATAAGCTGATATGGCTTGTGAGGTCTATTGTTTGATATGTTGACTTTGGGGTGGTAGATGATTGATTTGACGTTTATCACTGGGGCAATTTCTTATGGTGAACTGTCTTTGTTGAGAAGTGGCGGTTTGTTAGTATGTGTTGATTTTGAAAGAGGATATGTTGCAAGCTGCGTATTTGTCATCAGTGCATGCTAGATATCAGTGGGAATCCTTCCTCTGGTGTGGGTGGGGTTTTCAGATAAGGTTAATTAAGAACTATGATTGGGGGCATTTAAAAGACTGCCGTAATTGCATTGCTCATTTAGGAGTGAGTTACTACGCATAACAAAATTAATAGATTTTTAACTGGGCGCGGCGAATATTATAAGATGGTTAGGAAGTATGTGGCGCTTTTGCTGTCGATTCACGAGTTCGTCGAAGAGGAAGTCGTTTTGCTCATTGGAAACGTCGAAGCCAAATGCTTTCTGAGTTACAGCCCATCAAAAATAGAGGTAGGAAAGCAATACGAAGTCGAATTCGAAATGATGCTTCCGGTCAAGACTCTTGTCATCCTTGCTGAAGAGACAAAGCTGGCAGTTGAAATGATTGGTGGCGGGTTTTCGTGTGTTCTTTTCGGGTATTTGGATGGTGGCGTCTTTCGCTCATTTGTTGATTTCGACGATCAAGATATCCACTACGATTATCCAGAATTCAATGAACAATACGTAAGGATTACAGTGGAAGAGTAGAGTAAAAATAGAAAGGTGGCGTGATTGTATAGAAAATACTTCTGTGCGCGTTCTTCTGCCGAAAAAGAATGAAAGTGAGGATAGATAATATTGTTCGGATCGGCGAAGAGGTCCTTATGATGCTTTCAACCGATTTCGGCAAAGCTTCTGCCGTTTGGAGCGGTGCACCACCAACAATAGGCGCTAGTCACGATGTTGAGCTAGAAATCGTGCAAAGCGTTGTTTGGGGGATGAGTGCGAGACCTGCATCAAATGATGGCTTCTCGATTGATATCGTGGATGGATTTATAAAATTAACGGGGAATATCGTCTCAGTCGATACCGAAGGAATGATGGTTTTTGACGTGGGCGGATCAGTTTTTCTTGTCGAGATAATAGGCTTTGCTGGAGCTATTCCGATGGTTGTTGATTTATATGTTGAGAAATTAGTTTTGTTTCCAGCTGGTGTATGAGCGGAGGCTTTTGACGGATGTACGAAATTTCCGGGCAAGGTCTTCGGAAAACTCCTTCAAAACGTAGCGGTTTCCATGAACTGGTGCAGAGCAGACCTCATCGATAGTCTTTTGCATGTCACTGCAAATTGAGTGGCAGGGCGTGGAATCTGTGCCATTCCGTTGCGTGACGGCTGTGACATGCTGAATGTGATCGGGCAGAGGTTGCAGGTGGGGTCTGCGGGTTCTTAAGTATTTACGTCAATTGAACGGGCCTCATCGCGGGCAAGCCACGCTCCCACAGGTCTTGAGTCGATCACAGAATGTGTGATCAAAACCGAGCCTGTGGGAGATTCTATGTTTGGGGGGAACCCCCAAACATAGAAATAGGCTTGTATTCACTTTGGTTTTTCATCAAGGCAAACAGTACCCGAGCCAGTTTTCTGGCAAGTATCACCAGCGCCTCGGTCCCTTTCAGACCTCGTGCCAAATAGCTTTGGTAGTAGGGTTTCCAGGTCGCAGAGCGGCTTGCGGCCATGGCACTGTTATGAAATAAACGCCGAAACTCCGAGTCACCTCGTTTGGATAAGCAACGTCGTTGATCTTTCTTACCTGATTGTCTGACTCGTGGGTCCATCCCCAGAAAAGCAACGTAGCCATCGCTGTCAGAAAACTCTCCACGCATGAAGGCGGTTACCGCAGCGGTGGCTGTCAGTACACCTACCCCCTCAACGGCTTGGCAGCGTTTTACCTGAGCGTCCATGCCCGCTTCACTGATGATGCTCCTCAAGAGCGACTGAATGTCTTTTTCAGTCTGCTCAATATTGGCCAGATAGTTCGCCAGCGCCTCCTTGAGCAAGGGTTCATCCTTCCAGCTTTGTTTGAGTGCAACTCGATGCTGAACGAGCTCGGCCCTGCGGCGCAGCACGCTTTTGAGCTGCGTGTAAGCCTTGGGCGGTGGGTTCCAGATTCGTAGCCGGTCGGATTCCTTGCTCAGGTAGCGTGCCAATAGCACTGCATCCAGAGCATCTGTTTTAGCTCGAATCCCTATTCCATCGCGATATCGGTTGAGCCGAGAACCATCAATGACGTAAACGTCATGGCCCATCTCATGGGCCATTTCCGTTGTATCAAGGTGATAGGTATTGGTCGCCTCAAGCGCGATGGCGCTGTTCGCAGGCAACTTCTTGAGCCACTGCTTGAGCGCAGAGCGCTCGTTTGTAACAACCTGGGTTTGCTGCTGATCGGCTCGATAGACAACGATCTCGTCCTTTGCGACATCCACACCAACGACCACCTGCGAATTCGAGATTGTCATGGCCCATCCTCCGAGCTACGGTTTAAAGGCTTGTGGGGTTCACCGTTGCGCTGGCTTGCTTCTATCGTCGGTCCGAGCCGATGCATTCCTTATCGGCGCATTAGGTGAAGGGGTGGGACGATGTCTCCCACGGTCTGTACTGGTCAGAGTCAGAAGCGAGGCTTTAGTCCCACCCACCCCTTCAAGTCTAAACATACAAGCGTGGCTTGCCCGCGATGGCGTCGGCGCCGTCAGCGATGGCCTGCCAGCAATGTCGCTTCGTGTCCGGGCACCGCCAAGCTATCCATCACATGCACGCTATACCCCTGCACATTTTTCGCATGATGCTTGGCCTGTGACGCCAACTCCGCCAACTGACTCGCATCAAGTCGTTGACAAGCCTGCGGATGCAAATGCACCACGCCGATCGACAGCGATAGCAACGCAAATTCCTGGCGTTGGCCCTGGCGGTTCGGGGCGATGAAGCAGCCGGCTTCCAGATGTTCGCTGCGGTAGAAGCGCCGGCATTGGCTCTGGAAGTCGTCGAGCAGTTGGTTCAAGCGTTTGCGCCAGTCTTCCGGGCCGAGCACCAGCAGGAAGTCGTCACCGCCGATATGGCCGACGAAGTCCCGGGACGGGTCGACGCGGTCGTTCAGGCATTGCGCCAGGCACAGCAGGACTTCGTCGCCGCGACCGTAGCCGTAGATGTCGTTGAAGGGTTTGAAGCTGTCGATGTCGACGTAACAAATCACTGATTCCCGTTGCTGTTGTAACAGCCGCGTCAGGCATTGCTGGATCGGCACGTTGCCTGGCAGGAGGGTCAGCGGGTTGGCATAGCGCGCCTGCTGGATTTTCAGTTCGGTAATCAATTTGAGTACGTCAATCACTCGGCCGAGTCCCAGATAGCCACCGTTGAGGGTGATGATGAAATCCTCTTCGATGCGCTGGCGGGCGCGGCTGGTGATCAGGCGGCTGACTTGTTGCAGCGACTGGTTCAGCTCTACGGCGAGAAAGTCATCGTTCATCAGGCGGCTGATCGGCTTGCGGGCGAACAGGTCGGTGGCAAAGGGCTTGAGCAGGGCGTCCGAGAGCGAATGGCGGTGGACGATGCCGCACGGCTGGCCGAGCTCATCGAGTACCGCCAGCGAGTTCAGGTTGGATTGACGGCGAAAGGCTTCTAGCACGGTGGCGGTCGGGGTGTCGCGGTCGACGGCGAGTTGATCGTTCAGCAGGGCGCTGAGGTCGCTGCCTTCGTCGGTGAGCGCAACGGCGAAGCTGTCCTGTCGGGGCATCATGGCTCGGGCATCGCGTGGCGGATGTTCCTGTGGCCGGCAGAGCAAATACCCCTGAACCAGATCCACGCCCATCTCGGTCAACACTGCGAGCTCTTCGGGCAATTCGATGCCCTCGGCAATCACCTGTGCCCGCGATGCCCTGGCGATTTGCAGGATCGAACCGACGAATTCCCGTTTGAGTGCGTCCTGGTGAATGCCGTCGATGAAGTGCCGATCGATTTTCACATACTCCGGCCGCAACTCGGACCACAAGCGCAGACTCGAATAGCCCGCGCCCAGATCATCCAGGGCGATGGAAAATCCCATCGCCCGGTAGTGATGCAGCGCAGTTTGCAGCAACTGGAAATCGTCGGTCGGTGTCTGTTCGGTCAGCTCGATCACGACCTGGCTTGGCGGGATACCGAAGTCTTGCAGAAGCTGCAGGGTTCGCCCCGGTTGGTGGGCCGCTTCGAGCAGGGATTCGGGGGATACATTGAGGAACAGCTTGCCCGGAAGTTGCTGCTCATTGAACCGTCGGCACGCGCTCTCGCGACAGGCGATTTCCAGCTCGCTCAGGCGCCCGGCCTGTCGGGCGACTGCGAACAACGCGAGCGGGGAGTGCAGTGGGCTGTTGGACGGGCCGCGACTGAGGGCTTCGTAGCCGAGAATTCGGCGTTCAGAGAGGCTGATGATCGGTTGGAACAGGCTGTGCAATCCGCCGTGAGTCAGGATTGAGCTCAAGGCACTCAGCTGTTCGGTGGTAGTCATGGCAATCTCTGGCGACAAAAAAAGGACTGGGCGTACCCCTGATTTCAAGAGCACGCCCAGTCCCGTATTTCACGACAGAATGATGACTATTTGATGACGCTCCGGGGAGCGTCAACATTAAATTGCCATTAGTGTTTCGCCACCGCCGTATTGAGTTTCAGGTAGTCCAACAGAATCCGCCCGGTTTCGCTCAGGTAGGCATCATCTTCCGGCTTGGTCTTGTCATCCTCGGCCGCGAGAGCGTCCTCGTCTTCTTTCTTCAGCTCTTTGAGCGGTTCTTCGCCCTTGGCCTTGCGACGGATGTTTTCCATGGCCAGTTGCTTGGCTTCGATGTCCGCGTGCTGGGCACGACGTTCGGCTTCATTGAGGCTGACGGTTTTCTCGGACATCAGCTTCTGCGCCAGTGCCAGTTTGTCGCGGATGAACACGAACTCCGCGTCCTTGGCTGTACGTACGTCATGCTCGGATTTGAGCTGCAAAAGGTACGGTTTGAACGGATCGGCCGCTGGCTTGATGGCTGCGCGGATGGTGTCCCACGGCATGGCTTCCGGCAGGGCACTTTCACCGATTTCCTTGGTGTCGATAATCGACGGGTAGTCGATGTCCGGCAGGACGCCCTGATGCTGGGTGCTCTGGCCGGAAACCCGGTAGAACTTGGCCAGCGTCAGCTTCAGTTCGCCATGGTTCAGCGGCTGAATGGTCTGCACGGTGCCTTTGCCGAAGGTCTGGCCGCCGATGATCAAAGCGCGGTGATAGTCCTGCATGGCGCCGGCGAAAATCTCCGAAGCCGATGCGGACAAGCGGTTGACCAGCAACGCCATCGGGCCTTTGTAGAACGCACCCGGGTTTTCATCTTCCAGTACGTCGACGCGGCCATCGGCGTTACGCACGAGCACGGTCGGCCCTTTGTCGATGAACAGGCTCGTCAGCTCGGTGGCCTCTTGCAAGGAACCGCCACCGTTGTTGCGCAGGTCGATGACGACGCCGTCGACTTTGTCTTTCTGCAACTCGGTCAGCAGCTTCTTGACGTCGCGAGTGGTGCTCTTGTAATCCGGATCGCCAGCGCGGAAGGCCTTGAAGTCCAGGTAGAAGGCCGGAATCTCGATGACCCCGAGCTTGTAGTCCTTGCCGTCCTGTTTCAGGTTCAGCACCGACTTCTTCACAGCCTGGTCTTCAAGCTTCACCGCTTCGCGGGTGATCGGCACGATCTTGGACGTCTGGTCGTTCGGCGCATTGCTGGCCGGGATGACTTCCAGACGGACCACGGTGCCTTTCGGGCCACGGATCAGCTTGACCACTTCGTCCAGACGCCAGCCGACCACATCGACCATCTCTTTGTTGCCCTGGGCAACGCCGATGATCTTGTCGGCCGGTGCAACCTGCTTGGTCTTGTCGGCCGGACCTGCCGGCACCAGGCGCACGACTTTCACCTGGTCGTTATCGCTCTGCAACACGGCGCCGATGCCCTCCAGGGACAGGCTCATGTTGATGTCGAAGTTTTCCGCGTTATCCGGCGACAGATAGTTGGTGTGCGGGTCGTAGGACATGGCGAAGGTGTTGATGTACGCCTGGAAGATGTCTTCCGCGCGGGTCTGGTCCAGGCGCGCCAACTGATTCTTGTAGCGCTTGGTCAGGGTTTCCTGGATCTGCTTGGAGTCTTTGCCGGCGATCTTCATGCGCAGGACTTCGTCCTTGACGCGTTTGCGCCACAGGTCATCGAGTTCTGCGGTGGACTTGAGCCACGAAGCGTCCTTGCGGTCGATCAGCAAGGTTTCCTTGGCGGTGAAGTCGATCTTGTCGACGCCTTTGTTCAGCTCGGCAAGGGCGAAGTCCAGACGCGCTTTGACGCGGTCCAGATAGCGCTTGTAGATGGTGAAGCCGGCGTTGAGGTCGCCGCTTTTGAGGAAGTCGTCGAACTGCGTCTTCCACTTATCGAATTCGGCAATGTCGCTGGCCATGAAGTAGCTTCGCGACGGATCCAGCAGCTTGAGGTAGCTGTCGTAGATGATCACCGAGCGCGCATCATCGAGTGGCGGCTTGCTGTAGTGGTGGCGCTTGAGCAACTCCACGACGTTCAGGCTGGCGATCACTTCGTCACGATCGGGTTGAAGCTTGTCCCAGCTATTGGCTGCGAATGTATTGCTCGACAACGGCAGCAAGCCGATGCCAATGAATAGGGCGAGTGCGGTGCTGGGGAACAAATGCTTCATGCTGATTCGACGCGGGGACAATTGATAACGCATATTAGGCCGTCTTTGAAGTCGCCGGTTCTTTGGGAGCCGGTCGCATAATGCAAAAAGCCCGGCGCTACAGCTTCGGGCTCAGTCCAGACTCACTATGGAGGCACTGTGAAAGCATTGCAAGGCGTTGACGGTCAAGTGGTGTGGGTTGAAGAGCCGAGTCCTACGTGCGATGTAGGGCAAGTTCGCATCCGAGTGTCGGCAGCGGGTCTCAATCGCGCCGATTTGTTGCAGAAAGCGGGCCTATATCCGCCGCCGCCAGGGGCTAGCCAAGTGCTCGGCCTAGAGTGTTCCGGTGTGATCAGTGAAGTCGGCCCAGGCTCCTCGTGGAAGGTGGGCGATCGGGTTTGTGCCTTGCTGGCCGGGGGCGGGATGGCCGAAGAGGTGGTTGTCGACGGACGGCATGTACTGCCGGTTCCCGATGGGCTGTCGTTAGTTGAGGCCGCCGCATTGCCCGAGGTTTATGCAACAGTCTGGCTGAATTTGTTTCAATTGGCTGCGCTCAAACCGGGTCAGAAAGTTCTCCTACATGCCGGGGCAAGTGGAATCGGTTCAGCTGCCATTCAGCTGTGCAAGGCGTTTGGTAACCCGTGCTGGGTCAGCGTCGGGTCCGCTGAGCGTCTGGCGTATTGCGAAGCGCTGGGTGCGCAGGGCGGTGTGGTGCGTAACGGCGACCTGGAGAGCCTGAGGGATCTGGGCCCCTTCGATGTGATTCTCGACCCGGTGGGTGGTAATTACGCGGCGTTGAACCTCAAGCTGCTGGCCCAGGACGGGCGTTGGGTGCTGATTGGATTGATGGGCGGGCGTGAGGCCAAACTCGATCTGGCCCAGGTGCTGGCCAAACGTGTGCAGTTGCTGGGCTCAACCCTGCGCAGTCGTGATGATCAGTTCAAGGCAGATCTGTTCAGTGATTTGAGCCAGCATGTATGGCCGCTGTTTGCCGAAGGGCGGTTGAGTCCGCAGTTGGCCAAGACTTTTGCGATCAAGGATGCAGAGGCCGCGTTTGCCGAGCTGGCAAGTAACAACGTGGCGGGAAAGGTGGTGTTGGTGATTGATGAAAGCCTGAGCTGACAACACCGGACCTGTAGGAGCGCGGCTTGCCCGCGAAGGCGTCGTGTCAGTCAATGGATCGTTGAATGACACACCGCATTCGCTGGCAAGCCAGCTCCTACAGGGTTCAGGTTACTTCCAGTGATGGATCGGCCAGCCAGCTTTTTCGGCGTGCTCAAGCAACACCGGATCCGGGTTGACCACGTGCGGGTAATCCACCTTCAGCAACAGCGGCAGATCATTGCGTGAGTCGGAATAGAAACTCGCGCCTTCGAGGTTTTCCTCTTCTGCATCCAGCCACGCCAGCAAGCGGGTGATCTTGCCTTCGCGGTAGGTCAGGGTGCCAACGGTATGGCCGCTGTAAACGCCATGAGCCACTTCCAGTTCGATGCCGAGAATCTCGTCGATGCCCAGGCGCTCGGCGATGGGGCCGACCAGATGGGTACCCGAAGCGGAGATCACCAAAATCCGGTCGCCAGCCTTGCGGTGCGCGGCGATGGTTTTGGTCGCGTCGCTGAAAATGATCGGCTCGATGTAGTCCTCCACCCACGGACCCACCAAGTGCGCGACCTCCTCAGGCGTACGACCAATCAACGGTTCCAGGCTGAAGGCCATGTAGTCCTCCATGGCCAGATGGCCCCTGCCGTAGGCATCCATCAATTCCTTGTCGCGACGCAGGAACGATTCGCCATCGACCCAGCCGAGGCGGACCATTTGCTCGCTCCACAGTGAGGCGCAGTCGCCGTGGATCAGTGTTTCGTCCAGATCAAAAATTGCCAGGGCCATCAGTGCGGTTCTCTCTTCAGCGTCAGCAAAGTCATCAGGCTACCTCACACAGGGCGGTCGGATCGATGGAAAGCGCCAGCCGCTGACCATCGGGATGCAGGTCGGCCGCCGAGCGGTTCAGCACATCCACGACCAGTTCCACGCCCCGGGCTTCGACCCGGTAGCGAATCACGTTGCCCAGCAAGCTGTGGCTTCGCACTTGCGCGTCCAGTTCGCCGTTGAGGCTCAACTCGATGGCCTCCGGGCGAATGGCGATGCGCTTGCTGATCGGTCGCTGCAACAGTTTCGAGGCACTGTCGGCATCCAGCAGGTTGTAGTTGCCGATGAAGCCGGCGGCGAACACATCCACGGGGGCGGTGTAGAGGGTTTCGGCGTCACCGCTTTGTACGATTTTTCCCTGATTCATCAGGAAAATCCGGTCAGACATGGTCAGGGCTTCTTCCTGATCGTGTGTGACGAAAATCGTGGTCAGGCCCAGTTCGCGCTGAATCTGACGGATCTGTTCGCGCAGGTGCTTGCGAATCCGCGCGTCCAGGGCCGACAGCGGCTCATCCAGCAGTAACAGGCGTGGCCGGGTCACCAGGGAGCGGGCGAGGGCGACGCGCTGGCACTGACCGCCCGAGAGCTGATGCGGGTAGCGCGCGGCAAAGTCATTGAGCTCCACCAGCTTCAGCACTTCGGCGACGCGTTTCTGGCTGTCATCGGCATTGACCTTTTGCATGCGCAGGCCGAACGCGACGTTCTGTTCCACCGTCATGTTGGGAAACAGCGCATAGCTCTGGAAGACCATGCCGATCCCGCGTTTCTGCGGGCTCACGGGCACGAGATCGACGCCATCGAGCAGGATCTTGCCGCCATCTACCGACGTCAGGCCGGCGATACAGCGCAGCAGGGTGGATTTACCGCAGCCGGACGGGCCGAGCAGGGTGACGAACTCGCCTTTCTGGATTTCGCAATTGATGTCGCTGAACACCGTGGTGCCCGCGAAGCTTTTCTGAAGATGTTGGACGCTGACATAGCTCATTCGCTTTTGTCCCTGTTCAAGATATTGGCGATCCAGGTCAGAACCAGCACAAAGAAGAAGTAGGAAATCACCAGCGCACTGGTGAAATGACCGCTGCTGTTGCGCATGTTGTTGAGGTAGACCTGCAGGGTTTCGTAGCGGGTGCCGACGAGGATGTTGGCGAACACGAATTCACCGAACAGGAACGAGAACGACAGCAGCAACGCGACCATCAGGCCCTTGCGCAAATTCGGCAACACCACCAGGAAAGCCGCTTGAAAGGTGCTGGCACCGAGCAATTGGGCGGCGTCCATCAGGTCGCGCAGGTTGATCGCTTGCAGGTTGTTGGTGATCGCCCGGTACATGAACGGCAGCGCCACGGTGAAGTAGCAACCGATCAGGATCCACGGCGTTCCGACCATGGCGAACGGCCCTGAACCATAGAGCTGCAACAGCCCCACCGACGACACCACCGGCGGCACGGCGAAGGGCAGCAGAATGAGGATGTTCATCAGCGCGTCGAGTTTCGGGAAGTGGTAATGCACCACGAACAGCAGCGGCAAAATCAGCACCACCGACAGCACCAGCGAGCCGACGCAGACCAGCAACGACTGCCCGAAGGCATTTAGAAAACGCGGATCGCTCCACAGCTGGATGTACCACTTGAAGGTGAAACCGCTGGGCAGGACGGTCGCCGACCAACTGCTGGAGATCGAGTAGATCAACGTCCCGAGCAGTGGCAACAGCAGGATCGCAAACAGCACATACACCACGACGCGGTGGTAGACGCCGACAGGCCCCAGTTCAGCGCGAGACATTGTAGCTCCTCTTCAACAACAGTTGATGCACGATGGTCACCAGGGTCATCAACGCCACCAGTACCACCGCCAGGGCGCTGGCCAGGTTCGGATCCAGGGAAATATCACCCGAGACCATCGCCGCGATACGGATCGGCAGCACGTTGAAGTTGCCGGTGGTCAGGGCGTACACCGTGGCGTAGGCGCCGAGGGCGTTGGCCAGCAGGATCACGAAGGTGCCGAGCAACGCCGGGGTCAGCACCGGCAACCCGATGTGCCGCCAGAACTGCCAGCCGCTGGCACCGAGCAGCGCGGCGGATTCGCGCCAGTCTTCACGCAGGGCATCGAAGGCTGGATAGAGCAACAGCACACCGAGGGGGATCTGGAAGTAGGTGTAGAGAATGATCAGCCCG
The DNA here is from genome assembly GCF_030417915.1 of Pseudomonas sp. C32. Taxonomy (NCBI): domain Bacteria; kingdom Pseudomonadati; phylum Pseudomonadota; class Gammaproteobacteria; order Pseudomonadales; family Pseudomonadaceae; genus Pseudomonas; species Pseudomonas sp. C32. Next base: position 240,504 of record NZ_JAUHUK010000008.1, read on the forward strand.
GTTTTCGAATACAGGTTGAAATCCTGAATGATCCCGGCCTGTTTGAGCATGATGGTGAAGCTGCCGTTGAAGCCGAGCAGAATGATGAACGCGAAAGCCAGGGGCACGCCGGCGAAGTTGCTGGTCATGTTGGCGAAGGCGTTGACGAAGTTGCGCAGCTTCGAATCAACCCGGCGCAGGGAATACGCGCCGAGTACGGCAATGATGATGCCGAACACGCTGGACCAGAAACTGATCTCAAGGCTGTACTGGATCGCTTGCAGGTAAAACTTCGAGCTGAAGATCTTGGTGAAGTTGCCCAGGCCCCAGCCGAACTCTTCCGATTGCAGGCTGTTGATCATCACCCAGATCAACGGGGCAATTTCGAACACGATGAAGAACAGTGCGAAAGGTACCAGGCACAGGGCTGCCAACCATTTGCTGCGGGTCATGGGACTCACTTCAACAGCTCCCGGCAGGCCGGTTTGTCGTGGGGCACGCCCAGCAACTCGCAGACGGTGCCGCAGATGTCGGTCTGTTTCGGAGCAGCCCCGGCATCGAAACTGAAGGCGTCACCGAGGACGAACAGCGGTACTTCACGTTCCTCCGGGAGCAAGCCGTTGTGTGACCGGTCGTTGTTCATGCCGTGGTCGGCGGTCACCAAGACCTGATAACCGGCGTCAAGCCAGCCTTGCAGGTAGTCAGCCAGGATAATGTCGGCCGAACGGGCACCGTTGCGGTACTGCGGGGTGTCGAGACCGTGCTTGTGCCCGGCGTCGTCGATGTTCATCGGGTGGATCAGCAAGAAGTTCGGTACATGGCGCAGGCGCAGGTTTTCGGCGTCGGCGAACAGGTGGGAATCCGGGTAGTGATCGTTCCAGTAGAAATGCCCGTGCTGGATCGGCAGTGTCGGGTCGTCGGTGTGACGATCGCGAGCGGCCACGAAGGGCGACCGGTTATACAGCTCGCTGACCCAGTGATAGGCCGCCGCCGCAGTCGTCAGACCGGCCTCGGTGGCGTAGTGATAGATGCTGCGCTGATTGGACAGACGCGAGACCTGGTTGTGGACGATGCCGCTGTCGATCGGCGTGACGCCGGTGAGGATGCATTCGTACAGCGGTCGCGACAGGGCCGGCAGTTCGCATTGCAGTTTGTAGAGCGCTGCGCGTCCTGCGCCGACGTAGGCCTGCAGGTGTCCCATGGCGTGGCGGGCGACCTCGTAGTTGAGGCCGTCGAGCACGACAAGGATGACGTTGTGCTTCATGGGGAATGGGACTCCGCAAAACGTGAAAAATCGTCAAGCCTGTAGGAGCCGGCTTGCTGGCGAATGCATCGCCGCGGTGATCAAACAGACCGCAGTGTCTGGATCGCCAGCAAGCCGGCTCCTACAGATGCAGCATTACTGCATGTTGATAATGACTTCTTCCTGCCACTTCTGAGGAAGGGCCTTGGAGGTCTTTTCCCATGCGTCTGCGTCTTTGATCGGCGTCACGTTCTTGTACTGCTCGTTCGGCAGCAGCTTGGACTTCACTTCGTCCGGCAGCGTGACGTGGTCGGCCCGAATCGGACGGGCATTGCCTTTGGCCAGGTTGATCTGGCCGGCGTCGCTGAAGATGTATTCGCGGGTCAGCTTGGCGGCGTTCGGGTTTTTTGCGTATTTGTTGATGATGGTGGTGTAGCCGGAAATGACCGAACCATCGGACGGGATCAGCACCACATAGTCATCAGGATTGGCCATCTTGGCCTTGTAGCTCAAGCCGTTGAAGTCCCAGACCACGCCGACTTCGATTTCGCCTTTTTCCATGGTGGCGATGGTCGGGTTGGCCATCGACAGGCGACCTTGCTTGGCGATGTCAGCGAACATCAGCAGGGCGGGCTGGACATTCTTCTCGTCACCGCCGTTGGCCAGCGCCGCGGCCAGAACACCGTTGGCCGCTTGTGCGGAGGTGCTCACGTCACCGATGGATACTTTGTATTTGCCGGTCTTGATATCGGCCCATTTGGTCGGCGCTTCGGAACCGTGCAGCAACTTCTTGTTGATGATGAACGCGATACTGCCGGTATAGGCCAGTGCCCAGTTACCGTCCTTGTCCTTGGCCCAGGCCGGAATCTGATCCCATGTCGAAGGCTTGTAGGGCTGGACCACGCCTTGCTTGACCGCGATCGGGCCAAACGCTGCACCCACGTCACCGATGTCGGCGCTGGCGTTGTCTTTTTCGGCGGCGAACTTGGCGATTTCCTGGGCCGAGCTCATGTCGGTGTCGATGTGCTTGAGGCCGTACTTGTCGCTCAGGTCTTTCCAGGTTCCGGCCCAGTTGGCCCAGTTGTCAGGCATGCCGATGCTGTTGACGGCGCCTTCCGCTTTCGCAGCGGCTTCCAGGGTTTTGAGGTCATCTGCCGCCATGGCGGCGGTGCACATTGCGATGGTCGAGCCTAACAGTGATGCCAGGAAAAGCTTTTTCATTCCGAAGCTCCTTGGGTCGTGTTCAACGCTGTGATTGCGGTTTGTGTTGGTCTAGGTCAGCAATACCTGAGCCAATCTAAGGGGGCTGGATGACACTTTGATGTCGCTCTTCACCCGGCAGGCGTCTTTGACGTCCGGTATCACTGGGGGCCAGGTAAGCGTAGACCATGGCCAAGGCCCCGGAGTACAAGGGACTTGGCCGATGTCTTGCAGACCGTTAACGCGACCGTTCGGCGGCTTTGTCATCTATCGGTCATCTGCACTGCCTACGCTTGCACGCTATTGATTGAACCCGTTTGCAGTGCGGTTCTGCCCCGAAACAGTGCTGGTCTAGTCCAGGAAGGTAACGTTGATGCGCGATGAGGCAACAAAAGCGGTGACAGCCATCGGCCAGGTGCTTCAGGAACAGCTCGTCCATGGTTTGCTGACGCCCGGCAGCAAGTTGCCGGCTGAGCGCAAACTCAGTGAGTTGTTCGGCACCACGCGCATTACCGTGCGCGAAGCGTTGTTGCAGTTGGAATCGCAAGGGCAGATTTATCGCGAAGAGCGCCGCGGCTGGTTCGTGTCGCCACCACGCCTGGCGTACAACCTGATGCAACGCAGCCACTTTCACGCGATGGTCAGTGCGCAAGGGCGGGAGCCGTCTACGGAGGTGATTTCGGCACGCTTGCAGCCAGCGTCGGCGGCAGTCTGTGCCTGGCTGCAATTGCCGGCGCTGTCGAGCGTGATCCAGATCTGCCGTTCACGGCGAATTGACGGCCGACTGGTGCTGTATGTGGAGCACTACCTGAATCCGCAGTACTTTCCCGGGATTCTCGATTTCGATTTGAATCAGTCGATCACCGAACTGTATGCGCGGCACTACGATCTGCATTACGGCCGGGTGCGGTTTGAAATTGTGCCGACGGCGTTGTCGGTGGACGCGGCGGCGGCATTGAAAGTATCGGTCGGTAGCCCGGGATTACAGATTGCCCGGGTCAACTATGACCAGCATGAACGCTTGATCGACTGCGATCTGGAGTTCTGGCGGCATGATGCGATTCATGTCGGCGTCGATGTGGTCTGATGCGGCTTTGTAGGAGCTGGCTTGCCAGCGATGAGGCCATAACATTCAACCTCTTCGTTGGATGTTAAGCCGTCATCGCTGGCAAGCCAGCTCCTACAGAGTTACTCACTCTGCGAGCCGCCACCGGCAGTGATCACCTGAATACTCATTCGCGGTGTCGCCAAGTCCAGTCCGGCCTCATCCAGATGACGCTTGAGTGACAGGTTGAACGCCCGCGACACTTCCCATTGCTTGATCGGCGCGGTCTTGAACCGGGCGCGAAGAATCGCATTGCCGGACTCGAAACTTTCCACCCCCTGAAACTCCAGTGGCGACCAGATGTTGCGTCGTTGCAGCGGATCGGTGCGCATTTTCTGGCCGACGTCGCGCATCAGCTTGATCGCGTTGTCGATGTCCATGTTGGCCGGCACTGCAACGCGGAAAATCGCGTAGCCGAATTCCCGGGAGTAGTTCTTGATGCTCTTGATTTCGCTGAACGGAATGGTGTGGACGATGCCGTCGATGTCCCGCAGGCGCACGGTGCGGATGGTCAGGCCCTCGACCGTGCCGAGATGGCCGCCGACATCCACGTAATCGTCGATGGCCAGGGAGTCTTCGATGATGATGAACAGCCCGGTGATCAGGTCAGCCACCAGCGACTGCGCACCAAAACCGATGGCCAGGCCGATCACACCGGCACCGGCCAGCAGTGGCGTGACGTTCATGCCCATGTTCGCCAGGGCGACAATCAGCGCGACGATGAAAATTGCCACGAACAGCACATTGCGGATCAGCGGCATCATCGTCTGGGCGCGGGCATTGGCCAGGCCTTTGCGCGAGCGGGTAAGGGCGTGATGCACTGCGGTGTCGCTGAGAATCCAGATCAGCCAGGCAAACAGCAGTGTTCCGGCAAGGCTGAACAACTTGATGCTGACCTCATGGCCGTCGCCTTCAGTGAAGCGGATCAACGACAGCCCCCAGACCCGCAGGCCGAGTTCGATGAAGCCCAGCCAGACCAGCAAGTGGGCGATGGTGTAGAAAAAGTTTTTCAGGCGTTCGGAATAAAACGCATGGCGTTTGATACTGCGCTGCGGTTTGAGGCCATGACGGCGGACGAGTCCGTTGATGACCATGCACAACACCAGCAGCACGGTGCAGATCAGCGACTGACGCAGTGCGGTGCTGGTGTCGCCGGCCGAGATAAACGTGGCAAACAGCGAAATGCCGACCAGCACCAGGGCTGGTACGTACCAGAAGGTACCCAGAATCGAGAGCGTGTCATTGAGTGCGCGGCGGGTCAGGCGTCGTGACAACGGCTGATTGCGGATCAAATGAGCGATGGGGCGCCGGAAACGCAAGATGAACAATCCCGTGGACAACGCCGCCAGAACGTTGGCGACGGTTGCGGCGGTGTGGGCCAGATGACTGCCGAGGCTGTTGATCAATTGCGGATCGCTCAGGGCCTCGCCAAATGCAGCGAAACTGCCGATCAGCCACAGCGGCCGGAAGGCCTGGTGACGCAAGATGTACAAGGCGCGGTGGCGGTGCGGACCATCGAGCAGGGAAAAGGCAATCACGCAGATCGCCGAGAAACAGGTGCCGACCACCAGCGCATACGCCAACACCATCGCCAGGCTTTTACCCAGGGACGAGGGCAGGGCGTAACTCATGTAAACGGTGATGACTAACGCGATCAGCCATGGCCCAAGCTTGCGCAACGCAAAGCGCAGCATGTCCAGTGCCTTGGGGTGCTGCGGCAGTTCTTCGGTGAGGCCGAAGCGCATGCGTACGCGATGGCTGAGCCAGATCAATGCGGCGGCCAGCAGGCTCCAGACCATCAGGATCATGGCAAAGGCGAAGATCATCGGCAGCCATTCATTGGCCGGGAGTGCCAGCGCGGCCAGTTCCTCCTGGGCTTGATCAAGTTCGCTGGACCAGCGAGTGAGCGGGCTGTCGTCACCCGACAGTTTCTTTTCGAGACTGGCCAGGGTTCCACCAATCAAACCCAGTACGCCTTCTTCGGTGACAGGCTGGGCTTTTTTGGTGGCGTCCCGGAGTTTTTTAAGGTCCGCCAGCAACTTGGCCCGTTGCTGATCGTTCTCCAGTGATTTGATCACTTCGTCCAGGGATTGCCCCAGCGGTTCCTGTGCTTCGGGCTGGGCTTTGGTCTGGCTGCTGAGCAGGCCCGGCAAACCGACCGCGTTGGCAGGCGCCATCGGCAGCAGCATCATCAGGCAGATCAGGAAGGAGCATGGCAGGGCGAAAAGACGAGCGAACACTAGGCGGTCAACCTCGCAAGGAGCGGATCGACCGAGTGTACGAGCCCGTCTAAACCAATGCGAGCCGGGTGGGAGGATTTATTCGTTGAGTTTGGCGAGGATCTTGAAGATGACCGTGGCCAGAATCGTCAGCATGCCGATCCACATGGTGAACACGCCGATATTTTTGTCGCGAAAGTTGAAGCCGATGGCCAGCATGAGCATCCCGGCAAGAATCGGGATCAGCATGGCTTGGAACGTAGACATCGAGATCATGAAAACAGCCTTGTCGAAGGTATATTTGAAAGTCTAGGTGGCTTTTGGAAGGGCCGCCGGTTGCTAC